>JAKASY010000045.1 GCA_021817625.1 Bacillota bacterium
GGCCGACGCGTGCTCGCGCTCTGCCAGGCGCTGGGCATGGCGTGCATCGGCGTGACGGCACGTCCCGAGCGGGCGCAGGGCATGGACGCGAGGGTGTGGGGCACGGAGCGGCTCGCGCAGGCGCTTTGTGTCGCGGACTTCGTGGTCCTGTGCGCGGCCCTCACGGACCAAAGCCGGGGCATGCTCGGCGAGGCGGAGTTCGCTGCCCTGAAGCGCGGGGCGGTCCTCGTGAACGTCGCGCGTGCCGCCCTTGTTGACACGAGGGCCATGGAGGCGGCGCTGCGCTCCCGCCAGCTTGCGGAGGCGTGGCTGGACGTGTTCGAGTGCGAGCCCCTGCCGCCCAGCGATGCGCTCTGGACGCTCCCGGGACTGCACGTCTCGCCGCACGTGAGCTCCTTTGCGGCGGAGAACGCCGGCCGCCTGCGGGGTCTCTTCCTCGACAACTGCCGACGCTACGCCGCCGGGGAGCGCCTCGCGCACGTCGTCGACCTCTCGCGCGGCTACTGACCTCTGCGCGGCGAGGAGGACACGCTTGCCTACCGGAGCGGGGATGCCTCTGCGCTCGGAAGCGGCGGCGGCAGGGCGGCAAGCGCGCCAGCGGCGCCGCCGATCATCGCCGAGATGGCGTGGGAGGCGGCGAGCATGCGCGGCGCGTAGGCGGCCATGCGGTCAGGTCCCCAGCGCTCCTCGGGGCCGGCGACGCTGAGCGACCCCGCCACGCCGCCGTAGCCGAAGATCGGTACGGAGATGGCCCCCACCCCCGGCGTGCGGTCGCCCACCAGGGCGAGGTGGCCCTGCCGCCCCGCGAGCTCCACGAGGCGCCCCAGGCGCGCCGTGTCGACCCCGTCCGCCTTGGCCCGGGCCAGCACCTTGTCGCGGTCCTGCGCGGCGAGGTGGGGCACGATCACCTTTCCCGTCGGCCCCGCGTACATGGGCAGGACCTCGCCCAGGGAGACGCCCCGGCGCAGCGCGTGCGTGCTCTCGAGGCCGTCGATGCACACCCGGTCGAGGCCGACCGGGACGTGCAGCGTCACGCTCTCGGTCGTCTCGTGGAAGATGGCCTCCATCTGCCCGCGCGCCGCCCTGGCGATGTCCATGTGCTTCATGGCCGCGGCCCCGAGCGACACGAGGGCCGGCCCCGCCGTGTACTGACGCGTGACGGCGTGGCGCTGCAGGAAGCCGTGCTTCACGAGCGACCGGAGAAGGCGCGTGGCGGTGCTCTTGTCCGTGCCCGTGGCCTCGGCGATCTCCATGAGCCCCATGGGGCGGCCCGCATGGACCACCGCCTGGAGAAGCAGCAGGGTGCGCTCGGCGCTCTGGCTCATGCTTCCAACCGTTCTTGTGGCATGATCCGTCGTCTCGGCCGGCGGTCGCCGTGACCGTATCCCGGCGGCTGGGACGCTGTCAACCATAGCCGCCCGCCGCGCGGCGACCGCATACCCTGCCCGCGCCCCCGCGTGCCGCGCCCTGCGCCGCTGGCGTGGGTGTGCAGAACCGTCGGGCGTGATGGAGACAGACACCCGCCGCAGCTACTCGGGCAGTGGGCGGTTCCTGAGCCTAAGGTACACATCTTCGGGGATGGACCGGTGCCCGAACCCGAACAACACGAGCCGGCCGCCTTGGACTCGATAGACAATGCGAAGGTCCGCGCGCACGCCCGCTGTCTGCCGATCGCTCCGGAACGCGTAACGGCGCCATCCAGTGACGCGCCCGACCATCTCCCGGCCGGGCATCTGCTCAACGGCAACGCGCAACTGATGGAGGATCTCGCTGAGAGCCCTTCCGTACGCGGACGCGTCAGGGAACGCCGACTCGAGTGCAATGAGGTCAGCCAGCACGTCGGCTTCATGGAACGCGAGCCCTTGGCCAAAAGCAGTGAGGGCTGTGGCGAAGGCTTCGGCGGCTGGCTTATGGCTCGGGGTCCAGGGCACGGTTTGCCTCGATGAGCTTAAGCAGTTCCGGCCCCGCGACGTCCGCCGAACGCCTCTCATGGTCGAGCCGGTTGCCCCACTGTTCCTCGACCACCGTGTCCTCCAGAATGTCGCGTACCACCGACTCTAGTGACTGCCACAGTTCGGCGTCGACCACGACGCCGACGGTCTGGTTGCGGTGTAGCAGCCGCACCTTGTGAAACCGGCGAAGGCGATCGAGCCACCTCGACGATCGCAGTTCGGTCAACGACACGTCGGCCGCCAGCCGGAAGCCTTGTTGCACCTCGAGGAGCACGTCCGGCACGGACAATCGGCCCACCCCCGTTCACCCCCATTGTATCTACTGTGCGTTAGGTTGTCATCTATACTATGCACTTAAACGACCACGTAGAATGCCACATCATCAGACGCGCTACGCCTAGGGCAGTTGTATCCCGGGGAAGCTGAGCTTCTCCCGTGCTGGCGGCGTGCGTGACGGCCAGGGCGAACACGGCGAAGGCCTTCGCCCAGTCGCGCAGACGCTTACCGGTCAGACGAGTTGCACATGAGCACCCGCGGCGCCGGCCGCCGCCTGGGCGTACGTGCGATGACCGTGCGGCTGGCCCCCACCGGCCGATTGTGCAGCCCCGGCTGGCCGCTGCCTGACGGCCTCACAGAACCGACTGACGGAACCGACTTGCGGGCGGCCCTGTCCGGCCGCGGCGAGCGCCAAGCGCAACCGAGACGTGTATGCGTGCACGAGCAACTGAGCGCGGTGGGGGCCTGGATCGCGCGGACCCGTGTGATCAATGCCCACACGGCGCCGCCCTGCCGGCTGGGTGCGGAAGGCGTCGCGGAGCCGCTCTACCGTTCATCGGGTGGGCTTGCCGGAAGGGAGACCCACTGGCGCGTACGGTGGGACGTCTCGACCGCGTTGATGATCTCCTGCACCCGCGCGCTCTGGGCGAAGCTCCCCTGGTTCTCCCCCGCGCCCGAAAGGATCTCCTCGCAGAAGTTGTGCACGAGGTTTGCGTAGAAGAGCGGCGCCCACTCCTCGCCCGGAACGTGGCCCGGTGGGAAGAAGCGCTCGGGAATCTCGAGGCGGCGGAACTCCACCGCGTCGGGACGGGCGCTGTGGAGGGTCTGGCACTCGCCGAACTCCTCCACCAGGCGGCAGATGAGCGCGCCCTTCTCGCCGTAGATGCGCGCCTCGATGCCTGGGTAGTTGCCGACGGTCACGTAGCTGGACTGGATCGATCCCAGGGCACCGCTTTCGAAGTCGGCGATGAAGATGTCGCCGTCGTCCATGTTGATGGGCTCGCGCTCGCGGTCGAGGTTTGTGCGGCGACGCATGGGCACCAGGTTCTTCAGGCGGCCGACCACCTCCGTCATGGGGCTTGCCACGAGCATCAGGGCCATGTCGATGATCGGCGCCCCGTAGCCCTCGAGCGAGTGGACCGCGATGTTCTCCGGCCCGGGCTCGTAGCCGCCCACCGCGTCGTCCCTGGGCGGCGTCTTGTGGATGCGCTTGTCCGCAGGGTTTTCGGGGTCGAGCCACTGGCTGTTCTGCTCGAAGCCGTTGAACACCAGCGGCCGGCCGATGAACCCCTCGCGCACGAGGCTCAGCATGTACTGCACGGCCGGGGCGTAGCGGAACGTGAGGCCGACCTTGGTCTTGAGGCCCTTCGAGCGCGCCAGGGCGTCGAGTCGCCAGACGTCCTCCGCGCGGTGGGCGACGGGCTTCTCCACGAGGCAGTGCTTGCCGGCGCGGATCACGTCCCACACCAGGGGCTCGTGCTCGTCACGGGTGCAGACGTCGATGACGTCGATGTCCGGGCGATCGAGCAGGGCGCGGTAGTCGGTCACCACCTCCGCGACGCCGAACTCGCGCGCCCGCTCCTCGGCGGTCCCGCGGTCGAGGTCGCAGATCACCTTCAGCTGCGCGAGCGGGGAGCGCCGAAAGCCGGGAAGGTGGGCGCGCGCCGACCACCGGCCCGCGCCGATCACGGCGACGCCCAGGGTATCCGCCATCGAGAGCCTCTCCTTTCGGAAGCGGCCGCCTGTGCTATGCCAGGCGGCCCTTAGGGATCCTCCGGCCAGACCTCCGTGTAGTGCCGGCGCACCTCGCGCTCGGCCAGGTCGCTGTCGCCCGACGAGAGCACGGACACGAGGTCGAGGTGGTAGCGGGAGACCCGGCCAGGCGAGAGCCGCCGGACCTGGAGCGTCGAGCTCAGGAGGGCGCCGATCTGGCCGTCAAGGCTGTGCCACAGGTCGAAGATGCGGCGGTTGCGACAGTGCTCCACGATGCGGCCGTGAAACGCGCCGTCGAGCGCCACGAGCGCGAACACGTCGCCCTCCTCGAGGGCCCTCGCCATCGCGGCCGCGCTGTCCCTCATCTCCCCAAGGTCCGCCGCGGAGAGCGTGCGCACGGCGTCGCGCGCGGCCCAGGACTCGAGGACGCCGCGCGCCTCGTTCACCTCCATGGCCGCCTCGCGCGACATGCGCGTGACGACGGCCCCGCGCCGCGGCCGCACCTCGACCAGACGCTCGCTCTCCAGGCGCATGAGCGACTGCCGCACGACCGTGCGGCTGACCTGGAAGCGGGTCGCGATCTCCGTCTCCACCAGGCGCGCGCCCGACGCCAAGACGCCGTTGATGATCGCTCGCCGCAGATGGTCGGTCACCGTGTCGGGCAGCGACCGGTACTCCACATCGGCAGCTACGTCGGCGAACACTTCCACGAGTACGTCCCCCATTTTCCGCACTGTGCGCCGCGCTCCACCCCCCAGGCTCCGACCGGGCTGGCACGGGCCGGGCGACCCTCGGCCGAACCCTTGCGCCCCGGGGGACATGAAGCCCCAGTCACGGGCCCCTGCCGTCGAGGGCACGAAGCCACACGTCAAGGTTCTCGCTCGGGTCGACACGCACAGCGGGCGCGAGACGCTCGGACGCTCCTGTCAGGACCGCGACCACACCCGGGCCGTGGCCGGGCAGGCGGCTCGGGCCGTGCACGACCACCCCGACGGTCACCGTGCCGCGCCGATACCCATGGTTGAAGCGGCCGTCCCAGTCCTCGATCGCCACCAGGTCCCCGAGCCGGAGGTCGTCGCAGCCGATGCGGCCGGCTTCCGCCGGGTATACCTGGAGGTCGAGGTCCCAGAGCGCCGACGGCCGCCCGACACCGTTGCCGCATAGGCGCCCGGGTACGACCGCCCGCACTTCGGCCGTCACCCGCTCCCCGTCGCGGTGGAGGGGCATGTGGGCCAGCAGGGCGGGGTCCACGTTCATGACCTCCACCCCGGACACGCCCTCGAGCGCCGCGCCCTGACCGAACGCCTCCACCCGCACGCGGTCGCCGGGAAGGAGGCGAGCCAGGGCTGCGTCGGGCAGCGACACGATCACGCGGCCGGCCTCGCCCCGCTTTCCCACCACGCGCCCGCGGCTGCCGCGGGCGGCGCCGGTCAGCACCTCCACGGCGTTCCCGAGGCACGCCTGGGCGGTGAGGGCGTGGCGGGCCGCGCCGTCAGGGTGGGCGAGCGTCGCCCCCGGCGCCACGTGCTCGCCCGCGAGCGACCAGAGCGGATCCCCGACGTGCACGCCCAGAACGACGCCGCCGTCGCCCGCGGGCACGAACGGGCGGCCGTCGCGGTCGACGAGGTAGGGGTCCGGGCCCATCTCCGGATGCTCGACGACGCCGAGGAGGTTTACGGCGACCGGCTTGGGCGCGGCGCGCACGCTAAGCGCCACGGCCGTCCGCCTCCCGACCCGCTGCCAATGCGCTTCCTAGAAGGGTGGCGAGGTTCTGGCCGGGATCTTCGACAATCGCGAACGCGTCGGCGGGCCCGCTCAGGATGCTGGTCGGGCCCGGGCCGTGGCCGAGGAGCTGGCAGGTGCCGGTGGAGATCACGCCGACGGTCACATACCCCTCGCGGTAGCCGCGGCCGAAGCGGTGGTCCTGGTCCTCGAGGAGGACGATGTCGCCGATGTGCAGCCCCTCGAGGCCCAGGGACAGGTCTGCCGAGAGGCCCGCGTAGGCGCCCATGAGGTCCGCGTTGGCGTACTCGACCGCCATGCCGCTGCCTGCCCCGATCGCCGCCGCCGGGATGCGCCGGGCGACGTGCACCTCGAGGCGGCCGTCCGCGCCCGTGCCGCCGGGCATCGCGGCGAGCAGGCGTGGGGAGAGGTTCTTGGCATGGACGGCGGGATGATCGCAAAGCTCAAGGCCCTGCCCCACGGCCGCGATCGCCACCTCGTCCCCGGTCGTCAGGCGGGCCAGGTCCTCCTCGGCGAAGTCGCACAGCACATAGGCGTGCTGCCCGATGACCAGCCCGCGCGCGCCGGCGCCCGGTCCGGAGGTGACGCGGACCGTGTTTGCGACGCACGCGAGGAACTGCAGCGCCATGTTCGCCTCCGGGCGGCGATGGCGCACCGACAGCCCGGGCTCCAGGTGGTCCGCGCTGTAGCCGGTCGCGCTGTCGCCGATGTGCACGCCGAGCGTGACCCCGCCCATGCCCGGCAGGAGGAAGGGCGCGCCGTCGGCGCCCACGTGGTGCGGATGGCGGTCGGCGAGGGGCGGCCACACCTCTCCCGTCACGACCTGCGTGACGAGGTGGTCGGCGTTGGAGCGCACGTTCACGGGGTCACCCTCCCTCTTGGGCGCGGGAACGGGCCCGCGAGCCTCCTGGGGCCGCCGCGGCGGTCATCGGGCCTCGGCAGCGACGGCGGCGAGCGGCAGGTCGACCCAGCGCCGCTCCCGGAACGAGAGATCCACCGCGTTGATCACCTCCTGCACCCACGCGCCGTCGGCGAAGTCGCCCTCGTTCTTGTCGCCGCTGTCCAGGATCTCGCTCGCGAAGTTGGCCGTAAGGCCCGAGTAGAAGAGCCGCGGCCAGGACTCGCGGGCGCTCCCGCCCGGCGGGTAGAGGCGCTCGGGCACCTCGATGTCGCGAAACTCCACGGCGTCGGGCTTTGCGCCCTTGAGGCTCTCGCACAGGCCAAACTCCTCGACGAGCCGGCAGATGAGGGCGCCCTCGCTGCCGTACACGCGCGCCTCAAGCCCCGGGTAGTTGCCGACCGTGACGAAGCTCGACTGCACCGAGAGAAGCGCGCCGCCCTGGAACTCGCCAAGGAAGATGTCGCCGTCGTCGATGTTCACCCGGGTCATGCGCCCGGTCTCGCGCACGACGCGCTCGGGGATGAAGTTGCGCATGGTGCCGACCACGCTCCGAAGGTCCTGCCCCATGAACCAGTGCCCGAGGTCGATAATCGGTGCCCCATAGCCCTCGAGCGAGGACACCTGGATCTCCGACTCGTCGGCGCGCACGCGCACCTGGCGCAGCGGCGTCTCGGGCCGAAGCCACTGCGAGTTCTGCTCGAAGCCGTTGAAGATGAACGGCGTCCCCACGAAGCCCTGGTCGATCAGCTCCTTCATGTAGCGCATCGCGGGGCTGTAGCGGAACGTGAAGCCGAGCTTGGTCTTCAGGCCGCGCTCACGGGCGATGCGCGACGCGCGCAGGGTCTCCCGGTAGTCGTGGTTCACCGGCTTCTCGCACAGGACGTGCTTTCCTGCGGCGAGGGCGGCCATGGTCAGGGGGAAGTGGCCCTCGTCGCCCGTGCACACGTCCACCACGTCGACGTCGCCCCTGGCGATCACCGCCTCGCCGTCTTGGGCGTGCACGGGGATGCCGAAGCGCTCGGCCAGGGCGCGCGCCCTCTGCGGCACGCGGTCGGCGACCGCCACCACCTCGCAGCGCGGGTCGCGCTGCCAGCCGGGGATATGGGCTTCCTCGGCCCAGTGGCCGGCGCCGATGACCGCCACCCGCAGCCTGGACTCCCGCATGAAGAAAGACCTCCTTGGGCGCTCTGCGCGCTCCTAGTAGCGGACCCGGGGATCGAACAGGACGTAGCTCAGGTCGACGAGGATGTTCATCACCACGATCGCCACGGCGGCGAACAGGACGGTGCCCATGATCATCGGGATGTCGAGCACCTGGATGGCCTGCCAGGCCTGCTGGCCGAGGCCGGGGATGCCGAACACCACCTCGATGACCAGGACGCCGCCGAGGAAGTAGCCGAAGTCCATGCCCACCATGGTGATGATCGGGATCACGACGTTGGGCAGGAGGTGGCGCGATAGGAGCAGGTGGGTGGGGACCCCCTTGGCCCGCGCCATCTGCATGAATGGGGCGCGCAGGACGTCGAGCATGGTGGACCGCAGCATGCGCGAGTACCAGGCGGCGCCGTTCAGGCCGACGGTGAGGCAGGGGAGGAAGAGGTAATAGACGATCGGACTGCCGATGCCGCCGAGCGGGAACCACGAGTGCAGAAACGCCATGTAGTACAGGAGCAGAAGGCCCAGCCAGAAGCCGGGCGCCGACAGGCCCAGGAGGGCGAACACCGTGGCCAGGCGGTCCCACAGGCTGCGCGGCCTGAGAGCGGCCAGGACGCCGATCGGGATGCCGATCAGGAGCTCGAAGAAGACACCGCCGACCGCCACCTCGAGCGTCACGGGCGCGCGCTGCAGGATGGCCGGCAGGACCGGTACCTTGCGCAGGAACGAGATGCCCAGGTCGCCGTGCAGGAGGCCCCAGAGGTAGCTGAGGTACTGGACGTAGAGAGGACGGTCGAGGCCCAGCTGCCGGTGGATGCTGGCGACCGTCGCGGACGTTGCCCCCGGCCCGGCGATCATGCGTGCCGGGTCGCCCGGCACCATGTACGTGACCACGAAGGTCAGGGTGAACACGCCGAACAGCACGACCACCATCCAGCCCAGGCGGCGCAGGAGGTAGGCGCCCATGCTAGCGGCCCCCCTGCATGGGGTCGAGGGCATCCCTCAGCCAGTCGCCGACTAGGTTGAACGACAGCACGGTGAGGACCAGGGCAATGCCGGGGAAGATCATGAGCCAAGGGGCCTCCTGGTAGGAGGCCTGGCCGGCGGCGATCATGTTGCCCCACGTGGCCGTCGGTACGGGGACGCCGATGCCGATGTAGCTGAGGGACGACTCGATGAGGATGGTCGTGGCCACGCCCAGCGAGCCGTAGACGATGATCGCAGACCCCAGGTGGGGGAGGATGTGGCCGAACAGCAGGCGCGCGTCGCTCACGCCCAGGGTGCGCGTCGCGGTGACGAACTCCCGCTCGCGCAGGGAGAGCACCATGCCGTGGACGACGCGCGCCACGTACGTCCAGTAGAGAAGGGCGATGACCAGGATGATGTTCCAGATGGACGGCCCCGTGACGGCGATGAGGGCGATGGCCAGAAGCAGGATCGGGAACGCCATGACGACGTCCGTGACGCGCATGAGGATGGTGTCGACC
>JAKASY010000046.1 GCA_021817625.1 Bacillota bacterium
CGGCCTCAGGGCCGGCGTCACCCTCGGCCTGCGCGAGGGTGCAGGCCCCGTATCCGTGCGCGAGATGGCGGGCGACGTGGGTGTGTCCGAGCACTACCTTGAACAGGTGATGGCGCAGCTGCGCCGGGCGGGCCTCGTGCAGGCCACGCGCGGCGCGAGCGGCGGCTACGAGTTGGCGCGCGCGGCGGCGGATCTGCGCCTCCTGGACTTTCTGCGAGCCCTGGACGGCCTGCCGGACGGCCTTGTGGTCGGGCCGGAGGATGATCCCATCGAGCACGTGCTGGGCCGGGCGCTGGAACAGGCCGCGGCCGCGATGACGGCCGCGGCGAGCGAGGTGCGGCTGGCGGACCTGGTGCGCGAGGTGCGCGACGCCGGCGCGTTCATGTACTACATCTGACGCGACGGGGGAGGGTCGGCATGGACGGCAGGGTGTATCTCGACCACGCGGCGACGACGCCCCTTGACGAGGGCGTGCTCCAGGCCATGCTGCCCTACATGCGTGTCCTGCACGGCAACCCGTCGTCGGTCCACAGCTTCGGGCGTGAGGCCCTGGACGCGGTGGAGGCGGCCCGCACCCAGGTGGCGGCGCTGATCGGCGCCCGGGCGGACGAGATCGTGTTCACGAGCGGCGGCACCGAGGCGGACAACCTCGCCCTGCGCGGCGCCTTCTGGGCCATGCGCAGGCGGGGGCGGAATGTCATCGTGGTGTCCGCGGTGGAGCACGAAGCCGTGCTCGAGACGGCGAGGGCGCTCGCCGCGGAGGCCGGCGCGGAGGTGCGCCTCGCCGCGGTGGACAGCGACGGCCGCGTCGACCTGCGCGCCCTGGCCGCGGCCGTCGACCACCGCACGGCGCTCGTGTCGGTGATGCGCGCCCAGAACGAGACGGGCGTGGTGGAGGACGTCGGGGCCGTCGCGGCGCTCGCCCACGACGCCGGCGCCCTGTGCCACACGGACGCGGTGGCGGCCGCCCTGGGCGACGAGCTCGACGCGCGCGCCCTCGGCGTCGACCTGCTCTCGCTCTCTGCCCACAAGATGCTCGGCCCCAAGGGCGCCGGCGCGCTGTTCGTCCGCGCCGGCGTGGAGATCACCCGCGCCCAGAGCGGCGGCGGTCAGGAGCGGGGCCTGCGCGCGGGCAGCCACGACGTCCCCGCGATCGTCGGCTTCGGCGCCGCGGCCTTGCTCGCGCGGCGCGAGGGGGCGCGCTGGCGCGGCGTGATGCGCCAGCGCAAGGAGGCTTTGTGGCGTGTCCTCGAGGCGATTCCGGGCGTGGTGCGCACCGCCTCCGGCGCCCCGGCCACCGCGGGCACGCTGCACGTGCGGACCGCCGGCGCGGCGTCCGACAGCGTGCTCATCGGCATGGATCGGGAGGGCGTGGCGGTGAGCGCGGGCAGCGCCTGCAGCGCCCTGGCCGTGGGCCCGTCCCATGTGCTCGTGGCCATGGGGTGGACAGCGGAGGAGGCGCGTAGCGGCATCCGCTTCTCGCTGGGTCCGGGCACGACGGAGGCGGAGATCGCGCGTGCCGCGGAGGCGTTCTCCCGCGTGGTCGAGCGGGTGCGAGGCGCGCGCGCCTGGGCGGTGCCGGGCTGATGCGTGTGCTGTGCGCCATGTCGGGCGGCGTGGACTCGGCGGTGGCCGCCCTGCTCCTGAGCCGGGCTGGGCACGAGGTGGTGGGCGTCACCATGGCGATCTGGCCGGAGCGGGCGCCCGCCGAGCGCCGCGATGGCGGATGCTGCTCGCTCGGCGCCGCGGAGGACGCGCGCGCGAGCGCACGCGCTATCGGCATCGTGCACTACACCCTCGACATGCGCGAGCCGTTCGAGCGGGCCGTGATCGCGGACTTCGAGAGCGAGTACGCCGCCGGGCGTACGCCCAATCCGTGCATCGAGTGCAACCGCACGGTGAAGTTCGACGCCCTCCTCGTCAAGGCGGCCGAGCTCGGCTGCGAGCGCCTGGCCACGGGCCATTACGCGCGCCTCGCCCCGGCGCCCGAGGGTGGCGTGGCCCTCTTGTCGGCCGTGGACGAGCGCAAGGACCAGAGCTACGTGCTCTACCCGCTGGCGCGCCCAAGCCTCGAGCGCGTCGTGTTCCCGCTCGGGGATCTGCCAAAGGCGACGGTGCGGGCGGTGGCCCGGGAGGCCGGCCTGCCCGTCTGGGACAAGCCGGACTCGGTGGAGATCTGCTTCGTCGACCGCGACTACCGGGAATACCTGCGAGAGCGCCGACCCGAGGTCGACCGACCGGGCCCGTTCGTGGACCGGTCGGGGCGCGTGCTTGGACAGCACCGCGGCATCGCCTTCTACACCATCGGACAGCGCCACGGCCTGGGCCTGGAGCCAGCGCCCGACGTGGGGCCGCGCTATGTGGTGGACATCGACGCGGGGGCCAACGCGGTGGTCGTGGGCCGGCGGGAGGAGGCGCTATCCGACTGCCTGCTCGTGGACGGCGTGAACTGGCTCGCGCCTCCCCTCGCGTCGGGTGACCGTGCCCTGGTGCGGGTGCGCGCACACGGCCCGCTGGCTGCGGCAACCGTCGCCGCGGGCGACGGCGAGCGCCTGGAGCTGCGCCTGGACACGCCGCTCTTCGCCCCGGCGCCAGGCCAGGCGGCCGTGCTCTACGCGGGCGAGCGGGTCCTCGGCGGCGGCCGGCTCGTGCGGTCGCCGCGCCTCGCGGCCGTGGAGGCGGCGGGTTGAGCGCCCCGCTCGGGCCGGAGGGGCGGCTGCGCGGCCTGCGCGTGCTCACGACCGCCGCGAGTCGGGGGATCGGCCTCGCGGTGGTGCGCCGATGCGCGCTGGAGGGCGCCCACGTTGCCCTGAGCGCCTCGAGCGAGGAGTCGGCCGCGAGGGCGGTGGAGAGGGTGGTCGAGGGCGCGCCCGGCGCGCGCGTCGGGGGCCTCGCACTCGACGTGCGCGACGCGTCCTCCATCGCGGCCGGCGTCGGGCGGGCGCGCGCCCTCCTTGGAGGCGTTGACGCGCTCTTCCTCAACGTGCCGGGCGCGTCCCCCGGCGGCCTGGCCGACCTCGGCGAGGGAGCCTGGCAGGACGCCTTCTCCCTGTACATCCTCTCCGTGCTGCGCCTCGTCGGGGCGCTGGCGCCCGACCTCGAGGCCGCGCGGCCAGGGCGCGTGGTCGTCGTCACCTCCTTCGTGGCGATGGAGGCGCTTCCCGGGCTCACGCTTTCGAACGTCCTGCGCCCGGCCGTGCACGCCCTGGTGCGGGAGGTCGCGCGCGACCTCGGGCCGCGCGGGGTGCTGATGAATGCCGTGGCGCCGGGCCGCGTCGACACCGACCGCGTGCGCGCCGTCGACGAGCGCGCGGGGCGGGCGCGCGGCGTGGGCGCGGCGGCGGTCCGGGCCGAGGCCGAGGCAGCCGTGCCGCTGGGCCGGTACGCGGACCCGGACGAGCTGGCGCGCGCCGTCGTCTTCCTCCTCTCTCGCGAGAACACCTACGTGACCGGGCAGTGCCTTCTCGTGGACGGCGGGCTCGTGCGCTCGCCCTAAGGGGCTGCGCGCGGCCGCGTCGGAACGTCACCTGGCCGCGTGGCGGCGCGGCGCCGCATGGCCGTTCCCGAGCCTGGGCATCCTCCTGGCAGATCGCTCGGGGGGGAAGGGCATGGAAGCCATGTTGTGCCCGCGCTGCCATGGTCGCGCCGTTGGCCGCGTGGGCGTCGCGCAGTGGTACTGCTGGGACTGCTGCGTGGAGTTCGCGCGCACCGCGCGGGGCATCGAGGTGTTCGAGATGGACGAAGAGGGCGATCTGGTCAGCCTGGAGGGCGGGGCCGGTGCAGGCGAGGAGGTGGCTCGGTGCGAGGGTTCGGTCGCGGCCTCATGATGGGCGCGGTGTTCGGCGCCGCCGTCGCCGTGGGGTTCCTGTGGCGGATGCGCGAGGGGCGCCTGATGGCGGTGCGCGTGCGTCGGGGGCCGCCGCGCATCTCCCTGCGGCCGGGCGGGCTGGAGCTCGGCATACCGCGCCTTCGGCGCTAGAGCCGGGGCAGGGCGCGAGGGGCGGCGGCAGGCGCCGCCTGCCCCGCGCCGCGTACGCGGCGGCCCAGGCCCTGGTGGCGGCGGTGGTTGCGTATGTGCTCTGGCGCGCCCGCGCCGCCCTCCTGCCGTTCGCCTTTGCCGGCCTGATCGCGTATCTGCTCGCGCCCGCCGTCGCCATGCTGCAGCGCCGCGGCCTCCGGCCCTGGCTTTGCGTCCTCGTCGTGTATGCCGCTCTCGCTCTCGTCGTGGCGGCCCTGGCGGCGGAGGCCGCGCCCAACCTGGCGAGCGAGGGACGTCGGCTGCTGCGCGACTACCCCGCCTACGAGCGCGCGGCGCGCCATGGCCTGTCGCTTCTGTGGCAGGGCTACCGGGGGCTCAACCTGCCCGCGCCGATCCGGGCGGAGAGTGACCGAGCGCTGGCCCAGGCGGGGAGCACCGTGCGCCTGGCGGCGCGGGCCTCGGTCGCCGCGGTGGCGCACGGCCTTCCGGTCCTTGCCGCGTTTGCCCTGTCGCCGTTTCTCGCCTACTACATCCTGCGCGACCGCGAGCGCATGAGCCGGGCCTTCTGGCGGTACGTGCCGCCGCGCGGGCGCCGGCGCGTGGCCTCCATGCTGGCTGAGCTTGACGCGGCGGTCGGGGGCTTCCTCCGCGGCCAGCTGCTCGTCTCCCTGGCGGTGGGCGCCATGGCCCTCGTCGTCACCCTGCTTTTCGGGCTGCCGTACCCCCTGTTCGTGGCGGCGGTCGCCGCCGTGACCGACCTCATCCCGTACGTGGGACCCTTGGTCGGGGCCCTGCCCGCGGTGACGTTCGCCCTCCTGCGCTCGCCGCTCGAGGCGCTATGGGTGCTGGCGGCCTTCCTGGCCATCCACCAGCTTGAGGGCCTGGTCCTGAGCCCGAACCTGGTCGGCTCCCAGGTGGGCCTGCACCCGCTCGTGGTGTTCGCAGCGCTTCTCGTCGGCGGCGACCTGTTCGGCCTCGCGGGCGTGCTGGTGGCGGTGCCCGCGCTGGCAGCGGCGCGCATCATCGTGCGCTATGGCCTCGACGAGCTCCGGCGCTGGGCGCGCGCCGGCCGCCGGCGCGGCCGTGCGCGTGCGGCGGCGCGCCTTTCGCCCCTGCCGCGCCTCCGGTAGGATAAGGCCATATCGCCCATCGGGCCTGTGGAGGTATGTCGTGACCAGCGACCAGATCCGCAGCCGCTTTCTCGCCTACTTCGCGGAGCGCGGCCACACGGTCGTGCCGTCGGCCTCTCTGGTGCCGGCCGGCGACCCGACGCTGCTGTTCGTGAACGCCGGCATGGTGCAGTTCAAGGACGTCTTCCTCGGGCGCGAGGAGCGGCCGTACCGTCGCGCCGCGAGCTCCCAGAAGGCGGTGCGCGCCGGCGGCAAGCACAACGACCTCGACGTTGTCGGGCGCACCGCGCGCCACCAGACGTTCTTCGAGATGCTGGGCAATTTCTCGTTCGGCGACTACTTCAAGCGCGAGGCGATCGACTACGCGTGGACCTTCGTCACGCGGGAGCTCGGCCTGCCGGTCGAGCGGCTTTGGGTGTCCGTCTACGAGGAGGACGAGGAGGCCCGGCGGCTCTGGCTGGACGTGGCCGGCATCGCCCCGGACCGCGTCGTGGCCCTGGGCGCCGAGGAGAACTTCTGGCAGATGGCCGACACGGGCCCGTGCGGGCCGGACAGCGAGATCCACTTCGACCGCGGCGAGGACAAGCGCTGCTCGGAGCCCGTCTGCGCCGTCGGCGTGTGCGGCTGCGACCGCTGGCTCGAGCTCTGGAACCTCGTGTTCATGCAGTACGACCGCAGCCCGAGCGGCCAGCTCACGCCCCTGCCGAAGCCCTCGATCGACACCGGCATGGGCCTTGAGCGCATCGCCTCCGTCCTCCAGGGCGTGGACTCGAACTTCGACACGGACCTGTTCACGCCGCTCCTCGATACCCTGGCGAGGCATATCGGCCGACCGTACGACCGCGGCGCCGCGGGCTTCCCGTACCGGGTCCTGGCGGACCACGCGCGCAGTGCGACCTTCCTGATCGGCGATGGCGTGCTGCCGGCCAACGAAGGCCGCGGCTACGTCCTGAGGCGGATCATGCGCCGCGCCATCCGCATGGGCCGGGAGGTGGGTGACGGGCACGAGCTCTCGCTGCTCGTGCCGGTTGTCGTCCGCATCATGGCAGGCGCCTACCCCGAGCTGCGCGCCCAGGAGGGGGCGATCGTGGAGCGGGTGCGGGCCGAGGAGGATCGCTTCCTCGCCACCCTCGAGGCCGGCAACGCGCGCTTTGAGGAGGTGGCGCACCGGGCGGTCGACGGCACCGTGCAGGGTCGGGACATGTTCGTCCTCTACGACACGTACGGCTTTCCGCCCGAGCTCACGCAGGAGCTGGCAGCGGCGCGCGGCCTTGGCGTCGACCGCGCGGGCTTCGAGAGCGCGATGGGCGAGCAGCGCGCGCGCGCCCGCGCGGCTCGGCCGAAGGCGGCCGGGCTCGACGCGGATGCCGCGCTCGCCTACCCGGAGAGCCGCTTCGTCGGCTACGACCAACTGGAGAGCACCGTCAGGGTCGAGGCCCTCTTGGACGACGGCGGCGAGACCGATAGCCTCGGACCCGGCGAGCGGGGCCGGGCGCTTCTCTCGCCGACCCCGTTCTACGCCGAGGGCGGCGGCCAGGTGGGCGACCAGGGCGAGCTCGCGGGCCTCGACCTCCTGGCGCGCGTCACGGATACGCAGAAGGTGGCCGGGCGCTACCTCTCGGAGGTGGCGGTCGTTTCCGGCACCCTGGTGCGTGGCGACGAGGTGGTGGCCCGGGTCGACCGCGAGCGGCGCGAGGGCGCGATGCGCAACCACACGGGCACGCACGTCCTGCACGCGGCGCTGCGCCAGGTGCTCGGGCAGCACGTGCGGCAGACGGGCTCGCTCGTGGCGCCCGACCGGCTGCGCTTCGACTTCTCGCACCCCCGCCCCCTGACGCCGGACGAGATCCGCGCCGTCGAGGATCTGTGCAACCAGCGCATCCTCGACGACCTGCCGGTTGACGCGACCGTGCACCCCCTCGCCGAGGCGTGGCGGCTCGGAGCGCTCATGTTCTTCGACGAGAAGTACGGCGAGGACGTGCGGGTGATCTCGGTGGGTGACTTCTCGCGCGAGCTCTGCGGCGGCACGCACTGCCGGCGCAGCGGCCAGATCGGCGCCCTGAAGATCGTCTCCGAGGGCGGCATCGGGGCGGGGCTGCGCCGCCTCGAGGCCGTCACGGGCCTCGGCGCCCTGGGATACACGCGCAGCCTCGAGGCGGAGCGGGAGGCCGTGAGCGCCGCCCTGGGCGCTCGGCCGGGCGAGGAGGTGACGCGCGCCCGCCAGCTGCGCGAGGAGCTCGACGCGGCAGCGGCCGCGCTCGAGAGCCTGCGCCGGGATAGGCGGCGCGGCGCCGTGAGCGAGCTCGCGCGGGTGGGCGTCGACGTGGCCGGCGTGCGCCTGGTGGTGGGGGAGGTCGAGGCGGACGGCCCGGCCGCCCTGCGCACGGTCGCCGACGCCTGGCGCGAGGCGGACGGGCGCGGCATCCTGGTGGTGGGCGCGCGGGCCGGGGATTGGGCGGGCGTCCTGGCGGCCGTGGGGGCCGACGCGGACGCGCGGGTCGATGCGGGCGCCCTCGTGCGCGAGGCGCTCGGCCGGGTGGGAGGACGGGGCGGCGGCAACGCGCGTCTGGGACAGGGGGGCCTTGGCGACCCGGGCCGCCTGCCCGAGGCCCTGGCGGCGGCGCGCGCGGTGGCGCAGGCCGCCCTTGCGGCCGCTGCGGCGCCCCAGAACACGGAAGGAATGGGTGCGCGGAGGGCAGAATAGCGGGTCGGGCGAACGGCTGGTACCGAAGGGGGGGAAGGCCTTGACAGATGAGGCCGTCGAGCGGCGGCGCGAGACGCGCATGTTTGGACCGGCGCAGAAGACCTCGGACGCCACCCGCCTGATCCTGGAGTCGGTCGTGAGCGCCCTTGACGAAAAGGGCTACAACCCGGTCACGCAGATCGTCGGCTATCTTCTGTCAGGGGATCCCGCGTACATCACCAGCCACCGAGGGGCGAGGGAGCTGATCCGGCGCCTCGAGCGCGACGAGCTGATCGAGGAGTTGGTGCGGAGCTACCTGGGCAGGACAGGCGCCGGCTAGTGCGGATCATGGCCGTCGACATCGGCGAGCGGCGCGTTGGCCTGGCGGTGAGCGACCCGACCGGGACCGTGGCGCAGCCCCTGGGCGCTGCGGTCCTCGAGCGGCCCGAGGAGATAGCGGACGCCGTGGCGGAGGCTGCGGTCCGGGCGGGCGCCGAGGCGCTCGTGATCGGACTGCCCAGGCACATGAGCGGCAAGGAGGGAGAAGGCGCGCGGCGGGCGCGCGCACTTGCCGCCACGATGAGGGAGCGTCTCGGCGTCGCGGTCGACCTCTGGGACGAGCGGCTGACGACGGTGGCGGCCCAGCGTGCCCTGCGCGAGGGCGGCGTATCGGGGCGGCGACGACGGGACAAGGTGGACAAGATGGCTGCGGCGCTTATCCTGCAGGGGTACCTGGACGCCCGACGGGGCGGCAGCACGACGGGACCGGCACGATCGCGGCCATAGCGCCGGGGAGGGATCGATATGGCGGACGAGGCCTGGATGGACGAGGACCACGTCATCCTGACGGACGAGGACGGCAAGGAGCACACCTTCGAGGTCGTGGACGTCATCGAGGTGGAGAGCAAGGAGTACGCCATCCTGGCCCCGGCCGAGGGGGAGGAGGAGGAGATCGACCCGAGCGGCGAGGCGATGATCTTCCGCATCGACCACGACGACGAGGGCGAGCAGGTGCTCGTGGAGATCGAGGACGACGACGAGTGGGAGCGCGTGGCGGCCGAGTACGACCGGCTCGTGGACGAGGAGGAGGACGAGGACGAGTTCGAGGACGAGGAGGAGGCGGACGAAAGCGACGGGGACGACGACGACGGTGAGGACGAGCGGTGAGCTCGCGTCCCAGCCGCGGGCTCGGGTCTGATGCTCGCGCCGGTGCCGCCCATCCGCCGCGCCGGCGCCCTCGCCCTGGTCGTGGCGTCCGTCGCGGTAGCTGCGTCGGCTCTGCTCGCCGCCGCGGCCGCTCGTCCCGTGGACTCCAAGTCCGCTCGCACTGAGCTCGTGACCGTCCCCCGCGGGAGCGGCGTGGCGGCTGTGGCGCAGATCCTCG
>JAKASY010000047.1 GCA_021817625.1 Bacillota bacterium
GGCGGGCGGGCGGCCGTCGCGGCGCGAGGGCGAGGCGCTGCACGTCCTCGTGGGGCCCGGATGCCTCGCGCTCCTCGCGCCGTCCGCGCCCGGGCCTGGCGCCCGCCTGGCGCGTAGCGCGGCCGACGCCCTGGGGCGCGAGTGGGCGCGCGAGGACCTGCACCTCGTGATGGACGGCGTGGCCGTCGGCCATGCGCTCACCACGCTGCTCGGGCTGGCGGTGGACGCCGCGTTCGACGCCGTGGACTCGGTGGCGGTCGCCGCCCGACGCATCGAGACGCGGGCCCTGAGCCGCCAGGGCGCGCACGCGGGCGGCTCGCCGGCCCTGCTCACCCAGCGCCGCCGCGCGGAAAGCCTGCGCGCCGCGCTCGGGGTGCTGCGCGACGGCATCGGCGCGCTCCGGCGCGACCCGCCGCGCGGCGTCGGCAGCCGTTTCGTGCGCCGCCTGGACGACGTCGACAACCACCTGGGCCAGGCCTTCGACGCCGTCGACGCCGCGCGCGACGGCCTCACGGCGGCAATCAACTACCACCTCGTGTCGTCACAGAACCGCGTGAACGAGGTGATCAAGACCCTTACCGTCCTGGCCACGGTGATCACGCCGATCAGCGTGATCTCCAGCATCTACGGCATGAACTTCGTGATGCCGGAGACCGAGTGGCGCTACGGCTACGTGTTCGCGCTGGGGCTCATGGCCACGTGCGCCGGCGGCCTTCTCCTCTACTTCCGGCGCCGCGGCTGGATTTGAGGGGACGCGCGAAGACTCCCAGAGCGAGCGGGGTCGGTCGCGCGATATGTCGCGGGCTCCGCCGTGGCATGCCCACACAGGCGAGACCACCGCCGCGGCGGCGCGCGAGCTCGGCGAGGAGCCGGGCCGCGCGCCCGGCGGCCTGCGTCGGCCGTACGCCTGCCTCTGGCGGCGCGGGGCGGAGGGCGACTGCCTCGTTCCATAGCCGAGCGGCCCGCGTTCACCCCAAACGGGGAGCTGCCCGACCACCGCCGGTTCGCGCCGTCGAACTGATCCGGCCGCTGGGTGGGCTGACGCGGGCACGGCTGGCCGAGATCGCGGCCGGCCCTGGTAGGCGTGGCCACGGATGGTACAATCCGCCCGAGGGAGCGGCGGCCCGTGCGCCGCCGCGCGCCCTGCCGCCCTCTCCGCTTGTGCCCGGCCGGGCAAATCCAGGGGCAAGAAGGAGCGGACCGCCTGGTCCGGGGAGCGGGCGCTGTGGCGGCTTCGCCGCCTTCATGCACGGACCAGGCGACGCCGATCGCTACCCGCGCCGCCGACGAGCTGCTCGAGCGCTTCGGACGCTACATGAATCCTGGCCTCGCGCGCACCTTCGCGTTCATGGGCCTGGCCCACCCGGAGGTGTGCGCCGAGGGGGCCTGGATCGAGGACGACGAGGGCACGCGCTACCTCGACTTCGGCGCCGGCTATGGCGTGCAGGTCCTCGGCTACCGTCACCCGCGCCTCGTGGCGGCGGCCGTGCGCCAGCTGCAGGAGGGCATGGCGCTCGGGTCGCGCGTGCTCCTGTCGGCGCCCGCGGTCGACCTGGCGGAGCGCCTGGCGCACCTGACGCCTGGCGCGCTCGAGCGCTCCTTCTTCGTGAACTCGGGCACCGAGGCGGTCGAGGCGGCGATCAAGTTCGCCCGCCTCTCGACCGGTCGCAAGGAGATCGTGGCGACCGAGGGCGCCTACCACGGCAAGACGATCGGCGCCCTGTCCGTGAGCGGCCGGCCGGTCTATCAGACGCCGTTCGAGCCGCTCATGCCGGGCGTGCGTAGGATCCCCTTCGGCGACGGCGATGCCGTCGAGCGGGCGGTCAGCGCCGAGACGGCGGCGGTGGTGATCGAGCCGATCCAGGGCGAGGGCGGCGTGGTCATCCCGCCAGACGGCTACCTCGCGCGCGTGCGAGCGGCCTGCGACCGCGCCGGGGCGCGCATGATCGTGGACGAGATCCAGACCGGCATGGGCCGCACGGGGCCGCTCTGGGCGATCGAGCACGAGAGCGGCGTCGTGCCCGACTACCTGTGCGCGGCCAAGGGCCTGGGCGGCGGCCTCGTGCCGATCGGCGCGGTGGTCGGCACGGCGGAGGCGACCGCCTTCCTCGACCCCCTGCCGCTCATCCACACCTCGACCTTCGGCGGCGGTGCGCTCGCGGCGACGATCGGCTGCGCCACGCTCGACCTCCTCGTCGAGCTCGACCTGCGGGCGCGCGTCGAGTCGCTCGGGGAGCGCGCCCTCGCCCGCCTGCGCGCGCTCAAGGCGCGCCACCCCGATCTCGTGGCGGAGGTGCGCGGCCGGGGCCTGATGATGGCGCTCGAGGTAGCCGCGCCCGGCGTCGCGGGCATGGTGATGGCCGGACTCTTCCAGCGCCACGTGCTCGTGGCGCACACCCTGAACAACGAGCGCGTGCTCCGCCTCCTACCTCCGCTTGTCGTGACGGACGGGGAGATGGACACAGCGCTCTCGGCGTTCGACGCCGCCTTCGCCGACGCCGCCGAGGACGCCGCCGAGCTCGTGCGCGAGGAGGATGGCAGCGATGCCTGAGGTGTCGGTGGCGCAGCGCCTGCGCGCGCGGCCCGAGACGGTGTGGGTGCTCGTGTCGGACATGGAGTCCTTTCCGCGCTTCATGTCGAGCGTGCTGTCGGTCAAGGTGCTCGAGCGGGGGGACGGCTTCACGCGCTCGGAGTGGGTGTGCCGGCTCCAGGGCATGCGCTTTCGCTGGGTGGAGCGCGACGACTTCGACGCTACCGCGGGCATCATCCGCTACGCCCAGGTGGAGGGCGACCTGAAGCGCTTCGAGGGCGAGTGGCAGCTGACGCCGCCGCCTGGGACGCCGAGCGACGAGACCGACGTGCGCCTGCGCACGCTGTTCGACTTCGGCCTGCCGATGCTCTCGGCCATGCTCGACCCCGTGGCGAAGATCGCCCTGCGCAAGAACGTCGAGGCGATGCTGCGCGGCCTCGAGGAGGAGGTGGCGCGGTCAAGCGCACGGGTCTGATGCGCGATTGCATGCGAGGGAGATAGCGCGAGCAAAGCAGAGCATTTCGCAGGCGCACCCGCCGGCCTTGCGGAATACGCGGCTTCCCGCCAAACTTTGTTGACATCCGACGCTTTTCTGCTACACTCCTGCTTGTGCAATCGGGCATATGAGGGGGTTGGGAGCAAGATGAAGGCGCTGGGCCGGCACATCCTGGCCGAGGTGTTCGGATGTGACCGGGCCGTCCTCGACGACCCCGAGAGGGTGGAGAGGATTCTTGTTGCCGCGGCGCTCGACGCGGGGGCCGAGGTCCGGGAGGTAGCCTTCCACAAGTTCAGCCCACAAGGCGTGAGCGGCGTGGTCATCATTTCCGAGTCCCACCTGGCGGTGCACACCTGGCCCGAGCTCGGCTATGCCGCGCTGGACGTGTTCACGTGTGGCGACCGCGTGGACCCCTGGCAGGCGTGCGACGCGGTGGTTGCCGGCTTCGGCGCCCAGAACGTCACCGCCAGCGAGACGCTGCGGGGCATCCAGGTGGCGGCGGTGGAGCGCGCGGTGGCCGGCTAGCGGGGCGGGCGCGCGGGCGGCGGGGTGGCGGCTCACCGCCACTCTTTCTTTGGTCTAACGCGGCATAGGAAGGCGGCGGAGCATGCAGGCGCAGACGGAGCGCACGCTCGTCCTGGTCAAGCCGGACGGGGTGGCGCGCAGGCTCGTGGGCGAGATCGTGGGCCGGCTTGAGCGCAAGGGGCTGAGGCTTTGCGCGATGAAGCTCCTCGTCCTGTCGGAGGCCCAGGCCGAGGCGCACTATGCGCCGCACGTCGGCAAGCCGTTCTACCCGGGCCTGATCCGGTTCATCACGGCCGGCCCGAGCGTGGCCATGGTGTTCGAGGGGCCGCGCGCGATCGCCCTCGTGCGGGCGGCGATGGGCGCCACGGACCCTCTCAACGCGGCGCCGGGCAGCATCCGGGGCGACCTGGCCGTGGACATGGGCATGAACCTCGTGCACGGGTCGGACAGCGGCGAGTCCGCGGCGCGGGAGATCGCGAACCTGTTCACCGCCGCCGACATCGTCGAGCGGCCGCTGCCCGACGAGGGCTGGCTGTTTGGCGGCGAGTAGCCTCGGCCTGATCGGCGGCACCGGCTTCGAGCGGGCGCTCACGGCCGGGGCGCGCCGGGAGGCGGTGGACACCCCCTACGGGCCCGTCGGGCTCTGGCACGGCGAGCTCTCCGGGCGCGAGGCGCTCTTCTGGTCGCGCCACGGCGAGGGGCACGCTGTGCCGCCTCACCGCGTCCCCACGCGCGCCGGCCTGTGGGCGCTTCGCCTGCGGGGTGCGACGCGCGTCCTCGCCACCGCGGCCGTCGGCTCGCTCGTGCCGGAGCGCCTAGCGCCGGGCAGCCTGGCCGCGGTCGCGGACGCCATCGACATGACGCGCGGCGGCCGGCCGCAGACATACTTCGACGGCCCGCCGCTGCCGGTCGTGCACCTCGATTCCTCAGCGCTCTACTGCCCGGATCTGCGCCGGCGCCTGGCCGCAGCGGCCGGCGTCTGCGGCCTCGGCCCGCTGCCCGAGGCGGTCATGGTGGTGACCGACGGGCCCCGCCTCGAGACGCCGGCGGAGATCCGCGCATACAGCCGGCTGGGCGCGGAGGTCGTCGGCATGACGGGCCTGCCGGAGGCCGCGCTGGCCAGGGAGCTGGGGCTCGGCTACGCGAGCCTGGCCGTGGTGACCAACGCGGCCGCCGGCCTCGCGGCCGCCATCGACCCGGGCGAGGTCGTGCGCCTGGCGCGGGCCGCAGCCGCGGCGGTCGTGCAACTGTTCGAGGAGGTGGCGCGCGGCTGGGAGGGCGAGGCGTGCGCCTGCTGCCGTGCGCCCGGGGCCGCGCCGCCCTTTCCCTGGCGCGCGGGGACGGAGGCGTGACCGCGTCGGCGGCCCTGCGCCTGCGCGCCGGCATGGCGCTCGACGCCGAGCGCGTGCTCGGCGCCTGCGACGTCGTGGTGGAGGGCGGCCGGATCCGGGCGATCGAGCCACCGCAAAGCGCGCTCGCGCCGGACGAGCGCGTGCTCGGCGGCGAGGGCTGCCTCCTCATGCCCGGGCTGGTGAACGCGCATACGCACCTTTCCATGACGCTTCTCCGGGGCCTCGGCGTCGACCAGCCGCTTCGGCGCTGGCTCGAGGACCACATCTGGCCGGCCGAGGCACGCATGGACCGCGACGACGTGTACTGGGGCGCCCTCCTGGGAACGGCGGAAGCTCTCCTCGGCGGCACGACCGCGGTCGTGGACATGTATTTCCACGAGGCGGCCGTGGCCGAGGCCTGTCGCGAAAGCGGCGTGCGCGCCTCCCTCGCCGTGGGCCTAGCGGGCGAGGGGGCGGAGTTCGAGGCGCGCCTTCACGCGGCGGCGGCGCAGGTCGTCGACTGGCGGTCGGGCGGCCCGGAGCGCGTGGAGATGCGCCTTGGGCCGCACGCCCCCTACACGTGCCCGCCAGCCTCCCTGCGCCTCGTGGCGCGGGCGGCCGAGGAGGCGCGGTGCGGCATCCACATCCACCTGGCCGAGACGCGGGCGGAGGTGGACGAGGCGCTCGCCGCCCACGGCCGCACGCCCGTGGAGCTCGCGGCGGACGCGGGCCTGTTCGCGCGCCCGACGCAGGCCGCCCACGTCGTCTGGCCGGGCCCGGGCGACGCGGCCCTCCTCGCCGCGTCCGGCGCCGTGGTGGCGCACTGCCCGGCCTCGAACCTCCAGCTTGCCTCGGGCATCGCCCCCGCGGTGGCGCTCGCCGACGCGGGCGTGCGCCTCGCCCTCGGGGCGGACGGGCCGGCGAGCGCGCCGTCGCTGGACATGTTCGAGACGATGCGTCTGGCCTGGCTCCTGGGCAAGGGGGCGGGCCTCGACGCCAGCCGGCCCACGGCGCGCGAGGCGTTCGCCTGGGCGACGGTCGGCGGCGCCCAGGCGCTCGGGCTGGCGGACCTGGGACGCATCGCGGTCGGCCAGCGGGCGGACCTCGTCCTGTGCGACCTGGAGCGGCCGGGCCTGTGGCCGCTGCCGCCCGACCCCTACGCGGCGGTGGTCCAGGGCGTGCGCGCGGGCGACGTGCGCGCCGTGGTGGTCGACGGCGAGGTGCGGGTGCGCGACGGGCGGCTCGTCGACCTCGACGTCGCGGCGCTCCGGCGCGAGGCGCTGGCGAGGTCCGCCCGCCTGCGGGCCGGTGGCTAGCGGCCCCAGCCTCGCCGCGCTAGGCGACGAACCGCGCCGGCTCGCCGCCTCGCGCCTCGAGCCGCGGCAGGCACGCGGTCCAGTCGATGCGCGCCGCCCAGGCGATGTCGTCGGCGTACCCCTGGTCGAGGAGGGTGCGTCCGTGCGGGCACTGGGAGAGGGCCGAGCGCGGGTCTGCGCTCTGGTCGTGCCACGCCCACTGCGCCGCCAGGGCGCGGTCGTCGCGCTGCCACTCGGCGGGCAGGCGCGCCGCCAAGGCGCCCGCGGCCAAGAGGTCCTCGGCGGCCTCGTGGCCGCTCTGGCCGGCGCACACGAGGGCGACCGCGTCGGCGCCGCCGCCTTCCGCGTCGGCGCGCAGGCGCGCTGCGACGGCGCTGAGGTTGCCGAGGCTCGCGCCATAGACGGGACGCTCGCCGCCGGCCGCGCCCTGGGCCAGGAGGCGGCTGCACGCGAGGGTGCCGTTCGTCGTCGTGAGCACGACGGCGCGCCCGGGGGCGCGCGCGTGCGCCTCGACCGGCGAGTTGCCCAGGTCGAAGCCGGGCAGGGGGTCGCCGTGGCGCTCGCCCGCCAAGAGGGCGCCCGCGCCCAGGGCGCGCGCCCGGCGGCGGGCGGCCGCGACCGTCGCCACCGGCTCGACGCGCTCGGCGCCGGCGGCAAGGGCCGCGACGATGGTGGTCGTGGCCCGCAAGACGTCGATCACGGCTGAGGGTCCAGGCGGCAGGGGCTGGCGCGCCGACAGGGCCTGGGCGGTCGGCACAAGAACGATTCGCATCGCAATGCCTCCTCGGGCGTCGCCGCGGGCCGTGCCCGCGGGCGGGAAGGACGGGACGGACATGGCGCTTCTCTACCTGGTTCGCCACGGCGAGACGACGTGGAACCGCGAGGGCCGCTTCCAGGGCCAGGCGGAGGCGCCGCTCAGCGAGCTTGGCGCCTGGCAGGCGGCGCGCGTGGCGGAGCGCCTCGCGCAGGCCGGCATCGAGCTTGTCGTCTCGAGCGACCTCGGCCGCGCCCGGGACACGGCGAGGGCGGTGGCCGGCGAGGCGGGCGTGGACCTCGTCTTGGAGCCCGCGTTCCGCGAGCTTTCCTTCGGCGCTTGGCAAGCCGATACCCGGAAGGAGATCGAGGAGCGCTTCGGCGACGCCTTCCAGCGCTACCTCAAGGATCCCGACAGCGCCTGGCCCGAGGGGGGCGAGAGCTTTCCCGCCGCGATCGAGCGCGTGACGGCCGCGGCCGAGCGGCTCCTGGCCGGGCGCCGCGAGGAGCGCATGGCGTGGGTGATGCACGGAGGCTCCATTCGCGCCCTCCTGTGCGCCTACCTGGGCTGGCCGGTGCCGCGGCGCGGCGTCTACCGCCTGGACAACGCCGGCGTGAGCCTGCTCGAGATGCGTCAAGGCGCCGCGTTCGTCTCGCTGCACTACATGAACGACACGCACCATCTCGGGGAGCGGCGGGACGCGCCGGGCAGGAGCCAGGGAGGGGACGCCTTCTGATCGTCCTGGTGACCAACGACGACGGCTACGACGCACCTGGCCTGCACGCGCTCGCCCACGTCGCCGCCGAGCTGCCGGAGGCCGAGGTGTACGTGGTGGCGCCGGACGTGGAGCGCAGCGGCAGCGGCCACTCGATCACGCTCCGTCGGCGCATCAGCGTCGACCGCCGGGGCGAGCGGGCGTGGGCGCTCGGCGGCACGCCGGCCGACTGCGTGCGCGTCGCCCTGCACGCGCTCCTGCCGCGGCCGCCCGCCCTCGTCTTGTCGGGCGCGAACCGCGGCCTCAACCTGGGCACCGACGTGTACTACTCCGGCACGGTGTCGGCCGCGATCGAGGCCACGGTCTCGGGCATCCTCGCGGTGGCCGTGTCGGAGGAGGACCCGGGCGACCGCCAGACCCTGCTCGCACCGCTCCTTCCCTGGGTGCCGCGCCTGCTGCGAGGCGTCGTGCGCCATGGGCTGCCGGAGCGCACCCTCCTGAACGTGAACGTGCCGCGACGGCGGCGGGCCCTGGGGATGCGGGTCGGGCACCTCGGCGTGCGCGACTACAACGACCGCTTCGAGGCCCAGACGGACGAGCACGGCCGGCGCTACTTCTGGCTGGGAGGCGGCCCGGCGCCGACGCCCAACCGCCGCGAGAGCGACGTCGCCCTGCTCGACGCGGGCTACGTCACCGTCACGCCCATCCTTCTCGACCTCACGCACCGCGACCTCGTGCCGATCGTGCGCGCCTGGGTAGAGCGCGAGGACTGAGCGGAATGGCGCCGCCGGACGGGCATAGGCTGTTCGGGGGTGACCGTCGTGGGCGGTCGTGCTCAGGGGGGCGGGGCACTCGTCTCGTCGCTCGCCGAGGGCTGGTTCCTCGGCATCGCGAGCTACCTTGTGCTGCTGGCCCTGGCCTCGGCGCTGTTCTTTGTCTGGCCCGCCTCCCCGGCCGTGGTCGACCGGGCCGGCGCGGGCCTGCTGGCCCTGGCGTGCGCGCTGGGCGGCGGCCAGGCCGCCCGCCGCCGCGGCCACGGCGGGCTATGGGTGGGCCTCGCGGCCGGATCGTTCGTCGCGCTCTCGGCCCTGGTGCCGGTGATCGCGGCGGCGCGCCTCGGCGCGGCCGCGCTCGCCGCTCGCCTCGCCGGCGGCGCGGTCGCCGGGGCGATCGGCGGCGCGCTCGGCGTGAGCCTCGGCGGCACCAGCTGATGGGCGCGCAGAGGCGGCTCGGAGTCGCCGCGCTGGCGGTGGCGGCGACGCTTGGGGCAGCTGGCGTGCCGGCGCGCACGGCGGCACTGCCCCCGCTGCTCGCGGCCCGCATCGGCGTGAACCTGGGCACGGCCCTCGTGCTGTCCGGTCAGCGCCTCGCCATCGGCGACGCGCGTACGCTCACGGCCGCCGCCGGCGCCCTGGCGGGTCGGCTGCCGCCCCTCACGCGCGTCTACGACCTTCCCTCCCTGCGCGAGGGCGCGACGGGCGCCATTGTAGCAGATCGG
>JAKASY010000048.1 GCA_021817625.1 Bacillota bacterium
GACGCCACGCCCGCGGCCGGGGATCTCGCGGCGCTCGCGCGGGCACTCGGCGAGCGGCTGTGGGCGGCGCCCACGGCGGGCGCGATGCCCGCCGCGCTGTGCGAGGGCGGCGGCCGGCTAAGGCTCCTGGCGCCGGAGGCGGACGCCGCCCTGGCGTGCGCGGCCCTGGGCGGCCACGGCGTCGTGAGCGCGGCCGCGAACGTCGCGCCCGGCGCCGTCGCGCGCCTATGGCGGGCCGCTTCGCTCGGCGACCGCCGCGCTGCCCTGGGCGAGCTCGAAGGCCTGTGGCCGCTCTTGCGCGCCCTGACGCACTGGCCCGCCGCCAGTGCCCTCAAGCTGGCAGGGTCTTCTTGCGGCCTGCCCGGCCCGACCTTGCGGCCACCGCTCGAGCCGCTCGAGGGGCCGTCGGCCGCCGAGCTCTCGCAGCTCGTGGCGCGCCTGTCCGCCGCCGACGAGGGCGGCGACGACCTGGCGGGCTGAGCGCCGTGGCGGGGCTCAGGGAGCTCCGGCGCCGCCTCGGCCAGGTGCCGGGGGCGCGCCTCGTCGAGCGCCGGCCCGACCGCCTCGTCGTCGAGGTGGACGGGCTCCTGTGCGGCCTCTGAAGGCGCCGCGTGCACCGGGCCCTGGAGGGGCTCGAGGGGGTGCGGGCGGTGCGCCGCGACGGCGACCGCTTCGCGCTGGAGGGAGAGGGGATGCCCGAGAGCGCCACCGTCGAGGCGGCGGTCGCCGGCCTCGTGGTGCTCATGCCGGTGCGGCGGCGCCTGGCGCGGATTCTCCGGCGGCGCTAGGCGCGGGGGCGGTCGTGGCGTAAGCGGGCGGGACAGCCCCGCCCGCCTTCGGCGCGCCATCGCACGGGTGGGCACGGGTGGGCTACGTTGCCAAACCCGACGTGCGAGCGTATACTCTCGGCGACGGTTTGTGCGGCGGTGGTGTGGGTCCGTGTCGACCGACCGGAACGCTGGGTCGGTTTTCACGCGGGCGCTTCGTTTGGGATACCGGCGTTTCGCCGTCACATCGCTCTCAGCGATCGCAAGCGACCGATGCGACACCGATGCGCGATGCGGCTTTCCGTCCCGGCGCCCGGCACCGCCGCCCGCGGCCCGAACGGAGGCGGAATCAGGAAGGAGAGGGCGAGTGCCAGAAGGTACGCAAACGGAGGGTCGCGACCCGACGGTCGCGGCCCCGTCGGAGCCTGCGCCCGCAGCTCGGACGCAAGGCCCGTTTCCGGCGCGCCCGGGCGGCGAGCGGCCGCCCCGGCCGCCAGGGCCGGGACGCCCACCGGGCCCTGGCGGCCAGCCCGCCCCGGGGCAGCCGCGACCCAGACGCATGGATGGCGGCGCGGCCGGTGCGGAGACGCCCAAGCTGCGCATCATCCCCCTTGGCGGGCTGCAGGAGATCGGCAAGAACTGCATGGTCGTGGAGTACGGCCGGGACCTCATGGTCGTCGACTGCGGCCTGGCCTTTCCGGACGAGGAGATGCCGGGCATCGACGTCGTCATACCCGACATGACCTATCTCGAGGAGAACCGCGAGCGCGTGCGCGGGGTGGTCCTGACGCACGGCCACGAGGACCACATCGGCTCGGTCTCGTACCTCGTGCGCAAGATGTCCGTGCCCATCTACGGCACGCGGCTGACGATGGGCCTGGTCGAGTACCGCCTGGCCGAGGCCGGACTCAAGCTGCCCGAGCACAGCCGTACCGTGTCGCCGGGTGAGACGGTGCGACTGAGCGCCTTCCAGGTCGACTTCTTCCGGGTGAACCACTCCATACCGGACGCCTGCGGCGTGGCCATCACCACGCCGGTCGGAACGGTCGTGCACACGGGTGACTTCAAGTTCGACCACACGCCAGTCGACCACTCGGTCGCGGACTTCCACAAGCTCGCCCAGCTCGGCGACAAGGGCGTGCTCGTCCTCCTGGCCGACTCGACGAACGCCGAGCGACCCGGCTTCACCGGCTCCGAGACGTCGGTCGGGGCCGCCCTCCAGGACGTCATCGGCAAGGCGGACGGGCGCGTGTTCGTCGGCACCTTCGCCTCCAACATCCACCGCGTCCAGCAGGTCGTGGACGCCGCCGTCGAGCACGGTCGCAAGGTGGCGGTGGTCGGGCGCTCGATGGAGAACGTCGTGCGCACTGCCATCGAGCTCGGCTACCTGCACGTGCCGGAAGGCACGCTCATCGAGATCGACGACCTCGGCCGCTACGCGGCAAACCGCCTGTGCATCCTCACCACCGGCAGCCAAGGCGAGCCGCTCTCGGCGCTGGCCCGCATGTCCACGGGCGAGCACCGCAAGGTGGAGATCGTGCCCGGCGACACCGTCGTGTTCTCCGCCAACCCCATCCCTGGCAACGAGAAGGCCGTCAGCCGCGTCGTCGACAACCTGTTCAAGCTCGGCGCCCAGGTCGTGTACTCGGTGCGCCAGGGCGTGCACGTCAGTGGCCACGCCAGCCAGGAGGAGCTCAAGCTGATGCTCTCCCTGGTGCGGCCCAAGTACTTCGTGCCGGTGCACGGCGAGTACCGGATGCTCGTCACCCACACGCGGCTGGCCCAGAGCCTGGGGGTGCCCAAGGAGAACACGTTCATTGCCGAGAACGGCCTCGTCCTCGAGTTCACGCCGACGACGGGCCAGATCGCCGGGCGGGTGGCGGCCGGCGTGGTGCTCGTGGACGGTCTCGGCGTGGGCGACGTGGGCAACATCGTCCTGCGCGACCGCAAGGTCCTGGCCGAGGACGGCGTGATCGTCGTGGTCATGGCGCTGTCGCGTCAGAACAACCAGGTCGTTGCCGGCCCCGACTTCGTCTCACGCGGCTTCGTGTACGTGCGCGAGTCGGACCGCCTCATGGACGAGGCCAAGCGGCGCGTGCGCGACGCCCTGTCCAAGTGCGAGGAGCGCAAGGTGACCGACTGGTCGGCGATCAAGCAGGGCGTGCGCGACGCCCTCGGCAAGTTCCTGTACGACCGCACGCGCCGGCGGCCGATGATCCTCCCCATCATCCTGGAGGTCTAGGTGAGGCGAGGGGCGCGGCTCGGGCCGCTCCTGGCCGCCCTGCGCGAGGCCTATCCCGCGGTCACGACCGAGCTCGACTGGCGAAGCCCGTTCGAGCTCCTGGTCGCCACCGTGCTCTCCGCCCAGTCGACGGACCGCGGCGTGAACGCCGTCACGCCCGGTCTGTTCGCCCGCTTCGGTGAGCCCGAGGCGCTCGCCCAGGCGCCCCTGGAGGAGATCGAGGCGACGATTCGAACCCTAGGTCTGTACCGCTCCAAGGCGCGGCACCTGAAGGCCCTGGCCCAGGTCCTGGTCGACCGCCACGGGGGGCGCGTGCCGGCGCGGCGGGAGGCGCTCGAGGCGCTGCCCGGCGTCGGCCGCAAGACCGCGAGCGTCGTCCTCGCCACCGCCTTCGGCGTCCCGGCGCTCGCGGTCGACACCCATGTGTTCCGGGTGGCGCACCGGCTCGGCCTGAGCGGTGGGCGGACGCCCGAGGCGACCGAGCGCGACCTGCGCAGACGCATCCCGCGCCGCGACTGGATCTGGTCCCACCACGCACTGATCCACCACGGCCGCCGCGTGTGCCATGCGCGGCGGCCCGCCTGCGACGCCTGCAGCCTCAGCCCGTACTGCCCGCGCGTCGGTGTCCAGCCGGGGGGCGCGGGCGTAGCACCGGAGGAGGGCCCAACATGGAGTACCGCCACGTCGGACGAAGCGGCCTCAAGGTCAGCACGATCGCGCTCGGCTCGTGGCTCACGTACGGCGAGGGTGTCGACGACGACACCGCCGTCAGCTGCATCCACACCGCCTTCGAGCTTGGGGTGAACTACTTCGACACGGCCAACGTCTACCAGGGCGGAGTGGCCGAGAAGGTCCTGGGCAAGGCACTCAAGAGCCTGCCGCGCTCCTCGTACGTGCTGGCCACCAAGGCGTACTGGCCGGTGTCCGACGGCCCGAACGACCGCGGCCTGTCGCGCAAGCACCTGTTCGAGCAGGTGCACCAGAGCCTGCGCCGCCTGGGCACCGACTACGTGGACATGTTCTTCTGCCATCGCTACGACAAGGAGACACCGCTCGAGGAGACGCTTCGGGCGCTCGAGGACCTGGTGCGGGACGGCAAGGTGCTCTATCCGGGCGTGAGCGAGTGGACGGCCGACCAGATGGCGCACGCCCTGCGCATCGCGGACCAGCGCAGCTACGACCGCATCGTCGTGGACCAGCCGGTGTACAGCATGCTGAACCGCGGCATCGAGAAGGAGATCCTTCCCCTGGCCGAGCGCGAGGGCCTGGGCCTGGTTGTCTTCTCGCCCCTGGCCCAGGGTGTGCTGACGGGCAAGTACCGGCGAGGCCAGCCGGCGCCCGCCGGCAGCCGTGGCGCCGACCCGCGCCTGAGCCGGATGGTCGAGGGGCAACTCACCGACCGCACCTACGACGCGGTCGAGGCGATCGAGAAGGTGGCGGGCGACCTCGGCGTCGAGCTCGCCCAGGTCGCGCTCGCCTGGACCCTGCGCCACGAGGCCGTGAGCTGCGCGATCACGGGCGCCTCGCGGGTCGAGCAGGTGCGCACCAACGTCGCCGCCGCGGACCTCAAGCTCGACGAGGCGACGCTCGCTCGCATCGAGGGCATTCTCGCTGCCTAGCGAGCAGGGGCGCCCGTCGGCGGGCGCGAACAGCGGCGGGGGAGCGACGAGAAGGGGGGGGAGGGCATGCGCGTCGAGGGCAGGCAGCGGATCGCGTCGCTGTCACCCGCACACGTCTACGAGCGGCTCACCGATCCGGAGGTGCTGCGCGTCTGCACGCCCGGCCTCAAGAGCCTCGAGGCGGCGGGCGAAGGGCGTTTCGCCGTCGTCCTCGAGGTCGGCGTGGCAGCGGTGAAGGGCCACTACGAGGGCACGTTCAACGTGCTCTCGCCCGACCCGCCGGGCGGCTTCACGCTCGGTGTCGACGTCGCCGGGCAGAGCGGCTTCGTGCGCGCCGAGGTGCCCATCCGGCTCGAGGCCAGCGGCGGCGGCACCGAGCTTCGGTACGCCGGCGAGGCGCAGGTCGGCGGACCGGTGGCGGGCGTCGGCCAGCGCGTGCTGGGCGGCGTGGCGAAGTGGATCGTATCGCAGTTCTTCGGCGCCCTGGCGCGCGAGGCCGCGGCGACGCGAAGTGGGGAGGGCGGGTAGCGATGAAGCCGGCAGCGTTTGCGTACGCGGATCCCGAACGCCTGGACGAGGCCCTGGGCCTTTTGGCCCAGGTGCCGGACGCGAAGGTCCTGGCGGGTGGCCAGAGCCTGATGCCCCTCCTCAACATGCGGCTCGCGCGGCCGCCCCTGATCGTGGACATCGGCCGCATCGCCTCCCTGCGCGAGCTCCGGCTGAGCCCGGACGGCGGCCTCGTTCTGGGCGCCGGCGTGACGCACAAGCGCCTGACCCGCTCGCCCGAGGTTCAGGGGGCGTACCCGCTATGGAGCGAGGCGGCGGAGCAGATCGGACACGAGGCGATCCGGGCGCGCGGCACGCTCGGCGGCTCGCTTGTGCACAGCGACCCGGCGGCGGAGCTGCCGGCGGTCGCGGTCGCGTCGGACGCGGTCCTGGTGCTCGAGAGCGAGGGCGCCGGCCGGCGCGAGGTGGAGGCGCAGAGCTTCTTCATCACCTACCTGACGACGGACGTGGCGCCGGGCGAGGTCCTGGTCGAGGTGCGGGTGCCGCCCGCACCGGCCCGAAGCGGCATGGCCTTCGTGGAGGTGGCCCGGCGCAGCGGGGACTTCGCGCTGTGCGGCGCGGCGGCGGTGGTCGCCCTCGACGGCGAGGGGCGGGTGGGCGAGGCGCGCCTTAGCCTGTGCGGCGTGGGCGGCGCCCCGGTGCGCGTCGCCGAGGCGGAGGCGGCGCTTCTGGGCAAGAGCCCCGACAAGGCGGCGTTCGAGCAGGCGGCGGAGGCCGCGCGCGCCGCGGTGGAGCCCGAGGACGACATCCACGCCTCGGCCGCCTACCGGCGCCATCTGGCCGGTGTGCTGACGGTCCGCGCCCTGACCCGGGCGAGCGAGCGCGCGCGAGAGAGGGGGCGGTCCTGATGGCGACCGAGGAGAAGGATCGACTCGGGGTGGAGGGCGTCCAGGGCGCGGAGCGCGAGCGTTTGGTGCACCTGCGCGTGAACGGGGTGGAGATGAGCGCGCGCGTGCCGGTGCGCCGCACCCTGGCCGACATGCTGCGCGACGACCTTGGCCTCACGGGCACGCACCTGGGCTGTGAGCACGGCGCGTGCGGCGCGTGCACCGTGCAGGTGGACGGCGACGCCGTGCGCAGCTGCCTCATGCTCGCGGTGCAGGCCGACGGGCACGAAGTGCGCACGGTGGAGGGCCTGGCGAGCGCTGACGGCAGCCTGAGCGAGCTGCAGGACGCCTTCTGGCGGCACCACGCGCTGCAGTGCGGGTTCTGCACACCGGGCTTCCTCATGGCCGCCGACGCCTTCCTGCGCGAGAGCCCGAGGCCCACGGAGGAAGAGGTGCGCGAGGCCCTGTCGGGCAACCTGTGCCGTTGCACGGGCTACCAGCCGATCATCGAGGCCGTCCTGGCCGTCGCCCGCAAGCAGGGCTAAGGCCCTCAGGCGGGAGCGGCGGCGGGAGAAAGATGGGGCCGGCCCTCGAGGCCGGCCCCGCTGTGGAGGTGGACATGCAGAATCCCGAGGCGGTGGCGGCGCGCCTAGCCGCCGTCGGCTACATGGCCGAGTCGGCGCTGGCCACGGCCGTGGCGCTGGCGGTCGAGCTCCAAAGGCCCCTCCTGCTCGAGGGCCCGGCCGGGGTCGGCAAGACCTCGCTGGCCGAGGCCTGGGCGCGCGCGACGGGTGCGACGCTTCACCGGCTGTCCTGCTACGAGGGGCTGGGACGCGAGGAGGCCCTGTACGACTGGGACTACGGCCGCCAGATCCTGGCGGTCCGCCTGGCGGAGGGCGCCGGCCGGGCCGGGGAGCTCAGGCCCGGGGACCTGTACGGCGACGAGTTCCTCCTGGCGCGGCCGCTCCTGCGGGCGCTCCGCGGCCAGGCGGGGGAGGCGCCGCCGGTGCTGCTCGTGGACGAGGTGGACCGCGCCGACGCGGCGTTCGAGGCCTTCCTGCTCGAGACCCTGGCCGAGTGGGGCGTCACCATCCCGGAGCGTGGCGAGACCGTGCGCGCCAAGGTGGCGCCCGTCGCCTTCCTCACGTCGAACCGCACGCGCGACCTCTCGGACGCCTTGCGCCGGCGCTGCCTGTACGCCTACGTCGACTACCCCGACGCCGAGCAGGAGGAGGCGATCGTGCGCGCGAGCCTCCCCGTCGTCGGCCCGGCGCTCGCGCGCCAGGCCGTGGCGCTCGTCGGCCGCCTGCGCACCCTGCCGCTCGTGCGGGTGCCCGGCACGGCCGAGACCCTGGACCTGTGCCGCGCCCTTCTCGCGCTCGGACTGGATCGATTGACGCCTGAGCACGTGCGGCGGCTTTTGGGCACCGTGCTCAAGAGCGAAGAGGATCTGCGCCTGGTGGCGGAGGGGGACCTCGCGGCTCTGGTGACGCCGTGAGCCTGCCCGACCCCCGTACGCTGCCCGCCTACCTTCGGGAGGCGGGCCTCGAGATCTCGCCCGACGAGCTCGCGCAGGCGCTGCGCGCCCTGGCCGCCTGGCCCGGCAGCCTGGACGGCGACGAGGCCGTGCGGCGCCTGCGCGTCGTCTTGGCGCGCGACAGCGAGTCCTGGCGCGTCCTGCCGGCGCTGGTCCGGGCCTGGCGGCGAGGGGAGCCGATCGAGCACGTGGCCGGACCCGAGCGCGTCGGCCGGGGCCGGCGTCGCACGGGCGGGCGCGGCCGGGGAGGGCGTGGCGCCGAGTCTCCCGGCCAGAGCGCGGCGCCCGGCGCGGCCGGGCCGGACGGCGGCATCGGCGCGGACGCCGTCGAGGCGGCGCGCGCCAGCGCGGGCGCCCAGGGCCTGCACGCGGCGCGCGGCGCGAGCGAGGGGCGCCGTGGCGAGGCGGCGCGGGCCGAGAACGCGCGCTCCCTCGCCGCGAGCGTCGAGCGCTACCGCCGTGCCACGCTGCCGCGGCCACGCCGCCGCCCGGCGCCAGCCCACCGGGGACGCATCGCCCTCGGCGCCACCTGGCGCAGGAGCCTCGCTGCCCAGGGGGAGCCCGTCCGGGTGATGCGGGCCGCGCGGCCGACGCCGCCGCCGCACAGGGTCTTCCTTGTCGACACGAGCGCCTCCATGCAGGCCGAGGACGGCTTCGCCGCCACCCTTGCCAAGGCCCTGGCCGCCGCCCCGATCGGCGTCCAGGTGCGGGCGTTCGACACCGACCTCCTGCCGGGGCGCTGGCCGCAGTCGGCCCGGCCGGAAGGCGGCGGCACGCGCATTGGCCAGAGCCTCGTGCGCTACCTGCGCGGGCCCGGGCGCAGGCTCGACGCGCAAAGCCACGTGATGATCTGGTCCGACGGCTGGGAGACCGGCGACATCGCCGTGCTGGAGAGAGCGCTCGAGGTGCTCACGCGCCGTGCCGGGCGCATCGACTGGCTCTGCCCCGTGGCCGCGAGCGAGGGCTTCCGCCCGACGTGCCGCGGGCTCCAGGCGGCACTGGCGCGTGGCATCGCGGTGTACGATGTGCATGACGCGCGCACCTTCGCGCGCTACGTCGACCGTCTGGAGGCGGGGGGCGTCGGCGCCAGTGCGAGGGACGGCGGCATCGGAGGTGACGGCGTGTGGGCGAGTTGAGCGAGATGGCGGCCGCGGCCGAGGCAATGTGGGCCGAGGGCCCGGGCGTGGCCGTGGCGACGATCGTCGGCGTGCGCGGGAGCGCCTACCGGCGCGAGGGCGCCAAGATGCTTCTCGGCTCGGGCGGGCGCATGCACGGCACGGTGAGCGGCGGGTGCCTCGAGCCGGAGCTGCTGCTCGTGGCGGAGGCGGTCCTCGCGTCGGGCGACGGTCGCACGGTGGAGTACGACCTGAGCGAGGAGACGATGTGGGGCCTAGGCATCGGCTGCGGCGGGCAGGTGCGCGTGCGTGTGGCG
>JAKASY010000049.1 GCA_021817625.1 Bacillota bacterium
GCGCGCCGGGTCGTCCGCCGCCGTCACGTACGGGCGCAGGAGTCCCTGGGCACGCTTGGTGAGCCGTCCCGCCGCGGTGGTGGCGAGGCCCAGGCGGGCCCGACCGATGAGGCGCGCCACGTCCGCCACGATCGCCTCGGGCTCGAGCCGCGCCGCCCGCGCCGCCCACGCCGCCGCCGACACCGGTTGCGCAAGGCGGGCCAGGGCCACGGCCGCGAGACCCTCCGCCACCGCCGTCGGCAGGTAGAGGGCGTCGTGTGGGCCGACAAGGGCGACGAGGGCGCAGTCGCGCAGGCGGGCGACGGCCGCCTCGGCGCGCGCCGGCGGCCAGCCGCGCTGCGACTCGAGGGCGCGAGCCACCGCGGCCCTGTCCGGGCCCGGCTTGAGCGTCCAGCACAGGGCGTAGAGGAGCGAGCGCGCGTCCTCGTCCAGGCTCTCCACGCTGGCCGTCAGCCAGCCCGCCTGTTCCAGGACCCGGGCAAGGCGCACCGGGGCGCCGGCGTACTTGCGCTCGACCCGGCAGGCGCGCGCGAGCGCGCTGCGCTTCCACAGGGGCAGGGCGGCCAGCGCGCGGGCGAGGTCGACTGGCGGGTCGGGGCGCGTGACTTTGCGGGGTGCCCGATCCATCGCGCCGTCCGCGCGCGCCGCAGGCGGGCCGTCGACGGCCGCGTCGTGCGGCTCGGCCTCGCCGTCCAGGTCGTCGAAGAGGTTGTCGCCGTCCGGCTCACGCCGTCGCCCCATCGATCCGCTGACCCCCTTCCCCACCGCCCCCGGCGTGCTCAGAAGCGCTCGAACAGCGACTCCTTGGGGCCGTCCGGGCCCAGATCCTTGAGAACCGTGCGCAGGAGCGCGGCCGGGTCGGGGCCGTCCTTGAGCCAGTGCCAGCCGCCCTCACCCGAGAAGTAGCAGCGCTCCAGGCTGAAGCGGCGCGGGGCCGGAGCCGTGAGGCGCAGGCGCACGATCTCGGCGTACTGCGTCGGCAGGCTCTCGACCTGGGCCCGGAGCGAGGCCAGGGACAGGGTTTGGATCGCGCCCAGGACCGCGTGGGGCTTGTGGTCCCGAATGAGGCTCGCGATCGTCTCCTGCCTGCGGCCCGGCTCGAGGCTCTCGAACGCGCGACGCATGGCCTCGACGACGGTGGCCGTCTCCTCGTCGAGCTCCTCGCCGTCCCCCGGCCCGAACCAGCGGCGCATCGGGTGGTAGACGACGATCGCCCTGCCCACCGGCTCGGCCCGGTACGCGCGCGTGTTCGGCCGGCTTGCCAGGAGGGCGCGCACCGCCTCGAGCTCGCCCGGCCGAAAGGGCGAGGGCCGCACGCGCCGCACGGACACCTGGCCGTGTACGTTCTCCGCGAACTCGTAGCCCTCGGGCATGGCCGAGATGGCCTCGCCCACCTCGTTCCGGGCCGCCACGTAGCGCACCCCGCGCGCCGTGACGATACGGCGCAGCTCGTACTTGATACCCAGCCGGCTGGTGTAGGTCGCCGCCGCGGCCCCATCCGCCGCCATCCCCATGCCCCCCATCGTTCGTCCGCAGCCGCTCAGCGGCCGCGCCGAGCGCGTGCGCTCGCAAGATCGACCACAGTGCAGACCGGGCTCGCCCGCCCCTCCACCGCCCCGCGCGCGCCGTCTGACGACGTCTCCGCCAGGCGGGCGGGTCGTGTAGCGGTAACCCTGCGTGACCGGGAGGAACCGACGCCTTTGCGCGTGGTCCTCAAGCGGCGCAAGGCAAAGGGCGCGCCGCCGTCCGCTACGCGCGCGCAGCGCCAGGGCGAGCGGCGCGCCAGGCACGTAGCCGGCGTGGTCCTCGACCGGCCAGCCAGCCTTCATCAGCGCCTTCTTGACCAGGCCGCGCGACGTGGTGTCCACGCGCAGGCGGCCCTCCTCGTCGCGTCCCGGCGGGAGGTAGGGCGCGATCTCTCGTTGGCGCTCAATCAGCTCCAGGAGGTCCTTGTCGTGGGACGCAAGGAGGAGCGCGTCGCCCGCGCCGGCCACGAGCCTGAGGCGGCCGTAGCGGGCGATGTTGTCCGCAATGAGGAAGCGCGCTTTGTCCGGGATCGGGTAGCGGCTGAAGCGCTCGAGCGCGTCGCGCGTCGTGTGGCCGGCGCTGGCCGCGTTCCACAGCGACAGGGGCGTGATCCGGTAGGTGTGCACATGCTCGGGGCTCTTCACCATCTCGCTGAGCGGCATGATGGCGTCGCGCGCCGCCGCGTAGGCCCCGCTGTCCACCTCGAGCGGCAGCGTCTGGTCGCCCTGCACGATCAGTGGCCGGTCCGTCGGCGACCCCCCCTCGACGCGCTTCGCCGGTCCAGGGGCCCGTCGGCGTTGTCCGATTGCATTGTAGCAGGCGGTCGCGTCCCGTGGGCGGAGATGGGGTTCGGACGTCGAATGGGCGAGGAGCCGCCGCGCGCGCCGCGCCCTCGGGCGGCGCGGCCCCATCCCCTGCGGAGGTGACCTGCGATGCCCCGCCTGTCCGACTTGCCGCCCGCCACCCTGCGCGACGCGCTCGAGGCCGAGCGCGTGGACGAGCTCCGGGCGAGCGCCCGCCTCGTCGCCCACGACCTGCCGACGCGCAAGGGCGAGCTCATCAACGTGATCTGCGGCCACCTCGCCAGCGACGAAAACCTGAGGGCGGCGCTCGGCCGCCTGGACGACATCGGCCGCGCCGCCCTGGCCGAGGCGGCCCACGGCTCCGGCCGACTGGAAGTCGAGGCCTTCCGGGCCAAGTACGGCAAAGCCCCCGTGCGCACCGGCTGGCTCGGGGTGTTGCTGGACCGCGGGCTACGTCTGCCCGAGGACATGCGACGGCGGCTGCGGGCCATCGTCCCCAGGCCCAGGCCTGCCCGCATGGAGGCGGTGGACGACCTGCCCGAGGGCGACGCGCCCGCGGACGGTCAAAGCGGCGACGCGCGGCCGGCTGAGCGGCTCGTGCGCGAGACCGAGCACGTCGCCCAGGCTGACCTCATGGCCGTCCTGCGCCTGTGCGAGGCGGGCGGCCTGCGCGTGAGCGAGCCGTCGCGCCGTCCCACGGCCGCCGCCATGCGGGCGGTGGCCGCCGTGCTGGAGGGGGGCGACTTCTACGAGGCGGAGCCGATCGCCGCCTTCGCCTGGCCGCTTCTGCTGCAGGCGGGCGGCCTGGCCGTGGCGACAGGGGGCCGCCTCGGCCTCACGGCCCGCGGCCGCGCCGCTCTGGCGGCGCCGCCGTGCGACACCGTGCGCCATCTCTGGGACAGCTGGCTCATACGCGGCCCGATCGACGAGTTCAGCCGGATCGAGGCGATCAAGGGCCAGCGGGCGCGCGGCGGCAGAAGCCTCACGGCCGTCCCACCGCGGCGCGAGGCCGTCGCCGACGCCCTGGCCGACGCCCCCGTGAGCCGCTGGGTGGGCGTGGACGCGTTCTTCACGCACATGCGGGCGGCGCACCACGACTTCGAGGTGGTGCGCGACCCCTGGTCGCTCTACATCGGCGACCCCCACTACGGCAGCTTCGGCTACGAGGGGTACGGCGGCTGGAGCGTCGTGCAGGGCCGCTTCGCCCTCTGCCTGCTGTTCGAGTACGCGGCCACCCTGGGCCTCATCGACGTCGCCTACGGGCCCGCCGAGGACGCCCGCGACGACTACCGCGGGCAGTGGGGCACCGACGACCTGGACGCCCTCAGCCGCTACGACGGCCTTGCCCACTTCCGGCTCAACGCCCTGGGCGCCTACTGCCTCGGCCTCGCCGAGCGCTACGAGCCGACCAGGGCCCCGCCCGCGCCCACCGGCGCCGTACGCGTCCTGCCCAACCTCGAGGTGGTGTTTCTCGGCGCCCGCGTGGCCCCGGCCGACGCCCTTCTCATCGAACGCTACGCCGAGCCCCGCTCTGCCGGCGTGTGGGGGCTCAGCCGGGCGAAGATGCTCGAGGCGATCGAGCGCGGCATCGGTCTGAGTGACCTGGAGGCGCTCCTTGGGCGCGCCGACAGGCCCCTGCCGGAGGCCGTGACGCAGCTCGTGGCCGAGGTACGGGCACGCGCCGACCGCCTCACGAACCGCGGCGTGGTGCGCCTGGTGGAGTGCGCCGACGCGGAGCTGGTGCATCGCCTAGCCAACGACCCTCGTCTACGCGGCTTGGCGGCGCGCGTGGGCGAGCGCTGCCTTGCCGTGCCGATCGCGCAGGAGGGGTCGTTTCGCCGCGCGCTGCGCCAGGTGGGCTACGCCCTGCCGGCCGCCGGCGAGGGGGCCGAAACGGGTGCGTCGACCCCGGCACTGCCGACCCCGGTGCCGCCGGCACGCAGGAGGGGGAGGCGGTGACGAGGCCGCCGACGTCCGCGCCAGCGGGAGCGCGATCGGTGGCCAGGGCGGCATGCGGCCGCTGCCACGCCGCCGCGGCGTGCAGACGTGAGGGGCAGCCGCAGCTCGGCAGGCCGACGTCCGCCCTGGCCCGACACCGTGCCGTCCCGCCACGCCGTTGGGAGGCACGCCGCCCCCGCGCGTGGCGGGGGCTGGCGGGCGCGGCTGGCGCGGCGACAGCCGACGCCTGGCGTTCGCGTCAAACCAAGTTGTCGACAGGTGCCGGCACTTACACAGGGGAGCGCCGCCGTTTGTGCCGAATGGCACGAGGGACAGCCGCGCGCGCCGAGCGCGCGCAACCGCCCGACCTGTTCTCATAGCCCAGTAAGTGGAGTGAGCTGCCTGAAGGTCCATCGCGCCGCGCCGGCCCTCACGGCCTGCGCCCTCGTCGCCGCGAGTCTCGCCGCCCTCCTCTCCCCTTACGGTCCCGGCATCGCCGCCGCCTCCCGTGGCACGCGCGGCCAGGCGCCGGGCTGCGGCAAGCCGCAGCCGGACTCCGCGCTGCACACGCCCAAGGCGACCTCGGACGCCTGGCTGCAGCACGGCGTGAGCGGCACGGTGGTGAACGTCACCGGCCAGATGATCGCCGTCGACACGCAAAGCGCCACGATCGTCACCGTCTACCAGCCGACCGGCACCCCCGCGGTCGTGCCGGGCGACAGCGTGAGCGTGAAGGGTAGGCTCATCGGCGGCATCGTACGCGCCGACACGATCCAGGTGACCGGCGGCAGGCCCTGGCCGGCGCCGACGACGCCCGCCCAGCCCACCGGCCAGATCCGGCACGTGATCTTCGTCATCCAGGAGAACCACTCGTTCGACAACTACTTCGGCACCTACCCGGGCGTCGACGGCCTGAACGCCATGATCAAGCTGCCCGTGAGCCGCGGCGGTCCCCCGACCGTGGCGCCCTTCCAGCTCACCCAGCCGATCAACCACGACCTCAACCACTCCTGGGTGGCGGCGCACGAGGCGTACGACCACGGCAAGATGGACAACTTCGTGTGGGCCGACGGCAGCCGCGACGTGATGGGCTACTACACCGGCGAGTTCATCCCCAACTACTGGGCGTACGCGCAGCACTTCACCCTCGACGACATGTTCTTCTCGTCGCTCATGGGCCCGTCGCTGCCCAACCACCTGTACACCGTGGCCGGCTACAGCGGCGGCTGGCTGTGGAACATGTGGCTTCCGCCCACCTGCGGCTTCGGCTTCGCCACGGTGCCCGACCAGCTCCAGGCCGCAGGCGTGAGCTGGGCCTACTACAGCGGCACCGCCCCCCAGTCGATGTGGCTCTGGAACCCCCTGCCGGGCTTCGCCACGTTCGAGCAGAGCGCTGCCCTGCGCGCCCACCTCTACTGGGACGAGCAGTTCTTCCAGGACCTGCGCGACGGAAACCTCCCCGCCATGTCCTGGGTCACGCCGAGCATGCTCGACAGCGAGCACCCGCCCACCGACCCGCGCATCGGCATGTGGTACGTCACGGACCTCCTGAACGCCATCATGGAAAGCCCGTACTGGAGCGACACCGTCGTGGTCGTCACCTGGGACGAGTACGGCGGCTTCTACGACAACGTCTCCCCCACCCAGGTCGACCCTTACGGCTTCGGCTTCCGCGTGCCCGCGCTGATCATCTCCCCGTACGCCGCGGCCGACTCGATCAACTCGACGCCCTACGACTTCACGTCCGTCCTGCGCTACGTGGAGGACAGCCACTTCCTTCCCCACATCACGAACCGGATCGCGCAGGCGAACAGCATCGGCTCCGAGCTCAACACGGCGCAGACGCCGCTGAGGCCCTTTCTCATCACCCACCCCCTGAGCCCGAGCGACGTTCCCCAGTCCGTGATGCCCTGACCACGGGCAGGCATGCCGGCAGCCCCGCACCCGGCGCGGGGCTGCCGGCGGCGGCCACCGTCCCGGCCCTACCCGCCCTTTCCGGCCGCGAGGCCCGTGAGCACCTGCTCGCTCACGATCGCCTGTGCCTGGTCGTTCATCGTCATCGCGTAGCCCTGGTTCGCGGCCGTGCCGTCGATCACGAACTCCATCAGCACGAAGTCGCTGCCCCGCGCCTCGTTCCACCACTCCCCGGTGGCGGCGCGCGTCTTGTCGATGCCGGGCTGGGCCTCGTCGGCGACGCTCCAGGTGGCCATGTCGACAGACCGGTACCGGGGCATGTTCCACGGCGCGCTGCCCGCCTTGGTGATCGCGTCGTTCAGGGCCTGCGCCGCCCTGGCGCTCGGCGTGCGCACGACAAGCTCGTACACCACGACGGCCATCACGCGGCTGTCCTGGGCGACTTTCCCGCGCTCTAGCCGCCACTCGGCCTCGCTGCACGTGTAGCCGGGGCCGCCGCCGGTGATGGCGCCGCAGTCCGCGATCGGCGCCCGCGCCGCAACCGGGGTGTACGCGGGGCCGAGGTCGCTCTGGCCCAGGAGGAGGGAGCCCGCGGGCCGGACCGGCGACGGAAGCCCGAGGCCGAGGCCGAGGCCCGCCCGGTCGAGCGCCAGCGTGGCCTGATCCTTGACGGCCTGGTCGAACGCGAAGGTCACGGTGTTCGGCTCGACCACGTACACCAGGAGCCCGAAGTCCGCACCGCGCCGAAACCACCACCAGTCGCTGTAGTGGGTGCGCGCCAGACGGGACGGGGCGATCCGCCACCCGAGGGCCCAGGTGGCGCTGTAGAGCCTCTTGTACTGGGGCAGGCGCCAGGGCGGGCCCGCTACGCGGTCGATCGCGCTCTCGAGGCTGTACGCCGCCTGGTCGCTCGCGGTGTGGACGACGAGCTCGTAGACGACGAGGGCCTCGTCCCGCATCGCGCCTGCGACGGCGGACGCCCGGAGCCGCCACAGGGCCTGGGAGCACTGCGCGCCCCGCAGGCCGGAGGTGACGGCGGCGCAGCTCACCCCCGTCCCGGTTGCGCTCAGGGCCTGGTAGCCCGCACCGAGGCTGGCCGTGGACAGGAGCGGGCTCGGAGCCGCAGCGCCCGCGCCGCCTGCCGCCACGCATGCGGCGGCGAGGAGCGGCAGGCTGGCGAGCACGGCACGGGCGATCGGGTATACGGACCTGGGCATGTACGGCTTCCTCCCTTCACCGATCGAGGGCGCTCCGGTCCGGCTGGCGGGGACCGGCGCGCTGCGGCCGAGGCTGGGTCTGGCGGGCTCCCGGTCACGGGGCACGTGCGGCGTGCCAGGGCTGATCGGCACGGGTCCGTGCCCGTGCCGGCCGGGCGGCGGCTACCCGCAGGCCCGCCGGACCGGCGCGCGCTAGCCGCTCGCGGCAGCCGTCAGCGACGCGAGGATCTGCTCGCTCACGATAGCGTCGGCCTGGTCGGTCATCGTCTCGTCGTAGTTCTGGGCAGCAGCGGTGCCGTCGATCACGAAGTCCAGGAGGATGAAGTCGCTACCGCGCACGCGCTGCCACCAGTCGCCGGTAGCGGCGCTTATGTTCGCGATCCCGGGCTGGACCTGGCCCGCCAGGTTCCACATGGCGGTGTCCACCGGCTTGTACTGGGCCATGTTCCAGGGCTCGCCGTTGCCGCTCGTGGCGATCGCGTTGTCCAGGGCCTGGGCGTCGCTCGCGCTCGGCGTCTGCACGACCAGCTCGTACGCGGCCACCGCGGACTGGGAGCTCTGGGCGGCGACGGCGGCGCCCTGCATCTCCCACACGCCCTCGGTACACGTGTAGCCGGCGCTGGCGCCGGTCACGACGGCGCAGTCGGCGATGGGCGCGCTCTCGGGCACGGCGCTATACGCCGCTCCGAAGTCGCTCTGGTCGAGGAGGAGCGAGCCGCCGAGGCGCACGACGGAGGGCAGGCTGATGCCGAACTGCTCCTCGTCGACCGCTGTGGCCGCCTGGTCGCGCATCGCCTGGTCGAAAGCGTTGGTCGTGGCGTTCGGCACGATCTCGAACACCAGGAGGACGAAGTCGTTGCCGCGGTCGAGCCACCACCAGTCGTAGTCGTGCGGGCCGAGACGGCGCGGCGCGACCTTGAAGCCCAGACGCCAGGTGGCGACCTTGAGCGAACGGTAGGGCCTCAGCCGCCACGGCCTCGCGCCGTTCGCGTTGGCAGCCGTGGACAAGCCCTGCGCGTCCTGCGCGCTCTGCGTCGTCACCACGAGCTCGTAGGCGAGGAGCGCCTCGCCCCGGAGCGTGCTCTTCACGACCGCCGGCCTCAGCCGCCACAGCGCCTGGCTGCACGTCGCACCCGTAAGGCCGGCGGTGACGGCGGTGCAGCTCAGCTTGGCGAGACCCGGGTTCAGAGGCTCGTAGCTCGCGCCCAGGGCGGTAGCGGGGAGAAGGGCGCTGGGCGCGCTCTGGGCGCGGGCAGCCTGGGCCGCCCCGGCCGCGGCCACAAGCGGCAGGCAGACGACCGCGGCGCGCGCCATGGCAGCCAGTCGGATCCGTAGGCTCGGGCCTCGAGTCATCGTGCCTAACCCTTCCACTTGTTCGCAGTCGAGCCGTACGACCACTGGTCGATGTCGAACACGTGCGAGATGCTGGTCGTGCCGTGGTGCTGGCCGTCGATCGTGAAATACGACATCTGGCCGCCCGGCGGCTGACCGGTGTCCGACACGTAGACGACCTCGGTGCTGTTGGGCGCGAACTGGGGCGACCAGTTGTCGTGCGCGGAGTTCGTGAACTGGACTCGCTGCT
>JAKASY010000050.1 GCA_021817625.1 Bacillota bacterium
GATCTAGATCCGGACCTCGCCGACGCTCACCTGACCCTCGATGTCCACAGGCACGCTCTCGGGCACGAGCACCTGGATCTCGCCGACGCCGCCGAAGATCGCGAGGCGCGTCTCGCCCTCGCGCAGCCGCGCATGGCTGAGGTCGAGCTGGAAGTCACCCAGGCCGTGGCGGTAGACGCGATCCTCCAGCTCCCAGGCGTCGTCTGCGCCCACGTGCTTGCTGCCGATGAGCAGCTCATCGCCGCCGAGCCGGACCTTGCGCGTGCGCGCCCCGTGCACGCCGTAGTGCGTGTCCCCGATGCTAAACGCGCCGCGCCCTCCGAATAGGATCTCAAGGCCGACGTACACGGCGAGGGCGGCGAAGGCAAGCGCCCAGATCAGTCCCGCCGTGGCGGACAGGAGGTGGATGCTCTGGGCGAGCAGGAAGGCGCCCACGGCGGCGACGAGGAGCGGCCACCACGGCACCCGCCGACGGCCGCGCGCGTCGATCAGGTCGCCGACCGTCTTGAGCAGGCCCCACAGGACCAGGAGCGCCGGCCAGTAGCGGCCGAGCGCGACGTTCCACGCGAGGTGCATGACGCCGAGCGCGTTGAGCGCCAAGAGCACGCCGAGGGCGACAAGAGCCGCGCCGATCGTCAGGCGGGTGGCGGAGTCGCCGACCGACACGTGCATCCCGCCGTCCGAGGAGCCGCGGACCCGGATCACGGCGCATCCCTCCCTTGCCGTGCCGCGCCGAGCATTCGCCGCGGCCGCGGTTCGTCCCTGGATCGCAGCGTACATCGGCCGCCGACGGCGGCCTACGGACGCGGTGCCGAGGCCGTGTCCGCCTTGAGGCGGAGCCAGCGCCAATCGATCGCGTGACAACGTCAGTTGACATTTGTGGTAGTACGGTTGTATTTGTGAAGGCGACACCGAGAGCCGCCTTCTTCTGCGACCGAGCGTCGCCACGCATCGAGCGGCCCGGAGGTGAGACAGTGGCCGGTGGACGCCTGCATGCCGCGGGCACAGGCCTTGCGGCCGGGGCAGCCGCGGCGGGCATGATCGTTGGCGCCGCCGCGCCCGCCCTTGCCGCCCAGACGCCGGAGACGGCGACAATCGCGCTTGCGCGTCGCCTGGTGCGCAGCCTGGCGCAGGCGCCGCCCGTCGCGCGCCTCTCGCTCCCGATCGAGCATCAGATCCTGCTCGCCGCCGTCGGCGCCTTTCTGCTCGCCGCCGCGGGCGTGGAGGCGCACGGCCGCGCGCGTGACGCCCGGCGCCGCGGCCGCACGACGCGGCGCCCCGCGCGAACGGCGCCGACGCTGGACATTGCCTCGGCGGGCGGCACGCGGACCGTGACGCTCGAGCGGGCCCACGCCCATCCGATCGAAGACACCGAAGGGCGGCTCGTCGCGCAGGTTGTGTGGTCGCGCCAGCTGGGCTGGTGCGCGCAGGCGTCCTGGCCGCATTCCCTGTACGGGCCCGAAGGCCTGCCGCGCACACTCGCGCCCCTGCCCGACGGCGGCTGGCTGCACGTCGCGGCCGTGGGCCTGCGCCTGCACCTGCCCGAGAGGCGCTATGAGGAGGGCCGGCGGCCCGCCGTCTGAGCACTTCCGCCCATGATCTGTCGGCCTCTCGCGCCGCCTATGCCAGGCGCAGCGCGAGCGTGAACGCCGCCGCGGCCGCGGCCGCGCCCGCGAGCAGCTGGGCCGGAGTGTGCTGGCCGAGGCGAAGGCGGGCCCAGGCCACGAGAAAGGGCGCCCAGACGAACGCGCCTGCGGCGCCGATGCCGAACAGCCAGGCAACGAGGCAGAGCATGCCGACCGTGGCGCCCTCGTGCAGCGAGATCTTCCACACGAAGCTCACGAGCGTGCTGCCGACCAGCCACAGCGCCACGGCGACGGCGACGAGGCGCAGGGCATAGGGAAAGGGCGCGAGCAATGCCCAGATCGCGATCGCCGCGGCCATCGCCGCGGCGATCGGCAGGAAGGTGCGCCGCTCCCTGAGCCGCGTGATCTCGATGTCCGACCAGACGCCGAGGCGCATGCCGATCGCGAGCGCGAGCGCCGGCAGCGCCGCGAGCAGCGCCCAGACGGCCAGGATCGCGCCGCGCCAGGCGGGATGACGGATCGCCAGCACGTCGAGGAGCACCGTCAGCGTCACCGCCGGCTGGAACACGAGCGACACCGCGCGCGCCGCCGCCATCCTCACGCCCCCCTGGGAGGGGTTCGGCGCGCGCGCGCGGCCCCCTCGCTGCGAGCCGGGGCGCAGCCGTCTGCCCCGACTCCGCCATATTCCCTTGCTAGGCTGCGCCTGGACCAAGACGCGCAGTAGAGGGGGTACCGCGCATGATCCGTATTCAGGTGCGGCTTCTCAGGGCACTCGGCGTCCTTACCGCGCTCGCGCTCGGGCTGTCGCTCGCAGCGCCGATGATCGCCTCCGCCCACGAGCGTGCGCCGGCGCACGGGAAGGCTGTCCTGCCCATCGGCGACCTCCAGTCGTCGGGCACGGTGGCCGACGTGCTCTCTGCCAGCCAGTTCGTCTTGGCGCTTTCCGGCGGCGATGTCCTCGCCGTCAACGTCGCGCCGTCCACCACCATCGTCAACGACACGACCGGAGCAACATCGACCGGCCCCAGCGCGGCGATCACCACCGGGGCGTACGCCCTAGTCACCTACCACTTCGACGCCCGCACGGGCGCCGTGGCGAGCCGCATCGTCCTCTCGACCAGCCCGCTGCCGACCGGTCCGGTGCACCATGCCCACGGCATGGTCACGGCGGTGGGGACGAACACGTTCACGCTGGAGAACGCAAACGGCGTGAGCTTCACGATCGCCATCCTGCCGAGCACGCGCATGCGCTGGGTCGAGTCGAGCGCCGGCTCGTCCCCGGCCGCTGCCACGATGCCGCCGCTGGCCGTCGGCGACTTCGCCGCCGTCGACATGCGCAGCGCCGGCTCCGCGTACGACGCCGTGCAGGTGACGTACTCGACCGCGCCGCTCGGGGTGCGAAGCCACCAGGCCATCCAGGCCACGGTCAGCGCGGTGAGCGGCAGCACCCTCGACCTCACGCTGGAGAACGGCGGCACGCTGAGCGCCACGGTCCTGCCCAGCGCGCTCATCGAGCTCAACGGCCAGGCCGTAAGCCTGACCCAGATCCACTCCGGCGACTTCGTGCGCGTGCACGGCGTGCACTTCGTGGGCGTGTTCTACGCCACCACCGTCGTGGCGACGTCCACCTCGAGCGCCGGCGGCTAGGCACCTCGTCCATGGGCGGGGGAGGAGGCCCTTCGGCGGCCTCCTCCGCCCTGCCCTGCGTCAGGTCGACGCGCGACGCGCCCCGGGAGCGGCGGCCCAGGCCGCGAGGTGCGCTGCCACCTGGCCGAGGCCCTCGCGCAGCACCCGAGCGGCATTCGCGTAGCCGACGCGGGCCGTGCCCTCGACGCCGAAGCAGGCGCCCGGCACGAGCAGCGTTGCCCGCTCCTCCATGAGGGTGCGGCAGAACTCCCGCGACGAGGCGACGCCATCGAAGGCGAGCAGCGCCGTGGTGCCCGCGGTCGGCCGCACGTAGCGGACGCCCTCCGCCCGCTGCACCCAGGCGTCGAGCAAGGCCAGGTTCTCCCGGACGATGCGCAGGCTGCGCTCCATGATCCGGCCGCGGTGGGCCAGGGCGAAGGCCGCCAGGCGGTCGTCGAGCATGCCGCAGCTGATGGTCGTGTAGTCGCGGCGCCGGAGAACGGCCTCGGCGACGGCGGCATCGCGCGTCACAAGCCAGCCGAGGCGCAGGCCGGCAAGGGAGAAGACCTTCGACATGCTGCCCGTGGCGATGCCGCGCTCGTACAGGTCGACGATCGACGGCACCGGCTCGGCGCCCTCCTGAAGCAGGTCGCGGTAGACCTCGTCGCACAGCACGTACGCGCCCTGGGCACGGGCGAGCGTCACGATCTCCTCGAGCAGGGGGCGGGGGATGAGGGCTCCCGTCGGGTTGTTCGGGTTGTTGAGGACGACCAGCTTCGCCCCCCGGACGAGCGTGCGCACCTCGTCCAGGTCGGGGAGGTAGCCGTTGTCCGGCCGCAGGTACAGCGGGGCGAGCGAGGCGCCGAGGGCGCGAGGCACCTCGTACAGCTGCTGGTAGGTGGGATGCACCGCGACCACGCGGTCGCCCGGCTCGACGAGCGCGAGAAACGCGAGGAAGTTCGCGCCGATCGCGCCATTCGCGGCGACAGCCCGAACCGGTGCGTCGTACATCCCGGCCACCCCGGCGAGAAAGGCGGGGGAGCCCTCGATGTCGCCGTAGGTGAGACGCAGGTCGCCCAGCGGCGCGAAGAACGCCGCCGGCTCGGTGCTACCCATGGCCAGGAGCTCCGCCAGCGTAAGCGAGTCGACGCAGGTCTCGGCGATGTTGAGCCTCGCCGCCTGCTCGTAGCGGTTCATCCACTCTTCTACCTCGAACGTCGCGATCCGCACCGCGGCCCGCCTCCCCTCGCGGCGCCGGCAGCGTCTGCGGCCACCCGGCCCGCTGCCGTCAAGCCTACAGCACGAGCGAGCGCCGGTGCTCCAGGAGGCGCTCGAGCTCGTCCAGACCCGACTCCACGCGGGCAAGGTCGGCGCCCTCCGCGCGGCTCAGGACCTCCAGGCACTCGAGCAGGACCACGTCGCACGCGAGGAGGCGATGGAGCAGCTCCTCCTCCTCGCCCGGGCGCCGGCGGCTGGAGTCGGTGATCGGGGCCGGCAGGCTTGCGACAGCGTCGGCCGCCGCCCGCACGCGCGCCTCGACCGCGCGCACCCGGCGTCGGGCGGCCAGCGCGTCCGTGGCGGGGCTGTCGCGCGTCGGCACGGGCAGGGGCAGCGCGCTCGCCGCGCGGTCGAGCCGCTCCGCCAGCTCTCCCAGCATGCTGCCCGCGCGGCTGCGCACGGCGAGGTCGTCCGCGCGCAGGGAGGCGGCGTGACTGTACAGCGGGTGGGTGCCGCCGAGGATGAGGCGACCCGCCCGCTCCTGCAGGTCGGTGAGCTCACTCACGCCTGGGCGCTCGCGGCGCCGCCGAGCGCCGGGCCCGCGCTGACGAGCGGCGTGCCGCCGATTGTGAACGGCACTCCCTCGAGGGCGTTGGGCGCGGAGAGAAGGCCGCGCTGGGCCATCTCGAGGGCAAGGTAGGCGCGCAGCGCCTCCTTCTCCGTCATGCCGAACGCGCGCAGGCTGATGAGTCGCTTCATCTCGGCGTCCGTCGGGTAGACCAGCACCTTCACGTCGTTCAGGGTGATGCCGTAGATGGACAGAAAGTCCTGCAGGTGCTCCTGGACGATCGCCGTGAGGTCGTGGATCTTCTCGTTGATCTGCTCGAGCGGGGTGGACTGCACGACCTGGTTGATCGCCTGCTCCACGACCGGCACGACGTAGGCGTTGACCTCGTCCGTCTTGATGAAGTGGCCGCTGTAGGGCATGTGCTGTACGAGCTTCACCGCGTCGTCCTTCGAGTCGATGTGAATATAGTACCCGACCTCGTAGCTGAGCTCGGCCATCTCCTTGGAGAAGGCCTTGCCGCGCGCGGAGATGACCAGCTTGGAGCGGTTCAGGTAGATGGCCTCGAACTGGGCGGCGTTGCCTCCCATGAGCCCCTGCTGAAGCTGGCCGATGATCGCCCGGTTCGGGGTCTGGAGCTGGTACTGGCCCGTCTCGTACACCTCGAGGATCGCGCCGCGCGACTTGAGCACGCAGAAGTGGTTGGACTCCACGGTGAGGTAGGAGCCGTTTCGGATGTTCTCGCTGGGATGATGGTAGAGAAGCACATCCGGCCCCATGATCTCCCTGCCCTGCTCATCCAGGGTCGTGATCACGCCTGCCAGGACCGGCATGGTTCGCACCTCCGGAATATTCCATTGGGACGCACCCGGCTTCGACAGCGGCGCACGCGTTCCTGGCATGCCTCAGCCCGTGTTGCGCAGCCCCTGGGCGATGCCGTTCACGCACAGCTGCACCAGCGCGCGGCTGGCCGACTCCGCCTCGCTCCCCGGCTCGGCCGCGCGCAGCTCGCTCAGGGCGATGACCTGCAGGTAGTTGAGCGGGTCGACGTAGGGGTTGCGCAACCGGATGGATGCCGCGAGGCCGGGCTCGCGCGTCAGGAGGTCGCTGTCGCCACTCACGGCGAGGACCATCTCCACGGTGCGCTCGTACTCCTCGTGGATGCGCGCGTGCACCCGGCCCGCGAGGGCGTGGTCCGGCACGAGGGCCGCGTACATGCGGGCGATGGCGAGGTCGGCCTTGGCGAGGGCCATCTCCACGTTGTCGAGCGTGGCGCGAAGCCATGGCCACTCGGCCCAGAGCGTGCGAAGGCGCTCGACGCCGGCCTCCTCCGCCGCCGCCGCGAGCCCGCTCCCGACCCCGTACCACGCCGGCAGGAGGCAGCGGCTCTGCGTCCAGGCGAACACCCACGGGATCGCCCGCAGGTCCGCAAGGGTCGGCGCCGCGCCTCGCCGGGCCGGGCGCGAGCCGATGTTGAGGCGCGCGATCTCGGCCAGGGGGGAGGCCGCCTCGAGATAGCGCATAAGCCCCACCTCGCCCTCGACCAGGTCCCGGTAGGCCGTCTCCGAGACGAGCGCCATTCGCTCGGCGAGGCGCCGGGCGGCAGCGCTGGGCGTGCGGGCGTGCGGGCCCGGCGCGAGCGCCGCGGCCACCGCCGTGACGAGCTGCTCGAGGCTGCGCTCGGCGATGCCCGACAGGAGGAACTGCTCGCCCAGCATCTCGCCCTGCACGGTGACCCGAAGGCCGCAGCGCAGGGCATCGGGCGGCTGCGCCTCGATCGCCCGCGCGGTGGGGCCGCCGCCGCGCCCGACGGCGCCGCCGCGGCCATGGAAGAACACGACGGAGACACCGGCCGCGGCGGCTGCGGCCACGAGCTCCTCCTGGGCCCGGTAGATCGCCCACGCCGCCGCGAGGTGGCCGCCGTCCTTGGTGGAGTCGGAGTATCCCAGCATGATCTCCTGGCGGCCGCCGCGGCGCGCGAGGTGCGCGCGGTACGCGGGGTTGCCCCAGACGCTCCGCATGATGGACGTCGCGCGCGCGAGCGAGGGGAGCGTCTCGAACAGCGGCACTATGTCCAGCCGGCCAGCGAGGGCGGCCCGCTCGCACAGGGCGAGGGCGGCGGCGAGATCGCCCGGGCCCTCCACCATGGACACGACCAGGCGCTGGATCGCCTCCACCCCGTAGGTGTCCTGCACGCGCCGGACGGTCCGGAGGACGTCCGCCACGTCGTTTGCCAGCGGGGCCCGGAGCGCTTCGCGCAGGCGCCCCGCGTGGTCGCGCACGTCCAGTGTCGCGAGGGTGAGGCCCATGGCCTCCACCAGCGGCACCAGGTCAGGGTCGGGCAGAGGCCGCCGCCCGCTCGGGTCGAGGGCGCGCCGCAGTGTGTCGAGGTCGGCCAGGAACTCCGCCGTCGAGGCGTAGCCCCCGTCCGCCGGGGCCAAGGCCAGGCGCTCTGCCATCTCGTGGGCGCGCTGGCGAACGGGCTCCTCGGGATAGCGCGCGCCTGAGGCGGATGTGGTCGCGAGCGCGTGCCGAGCGGACTCGGGCAGATGGTCGGCCCGCCACGCCAGCGCCGGCAGGATGGCGCGCAGGCGGCGGCGGTACAGGTCGCGCGCCGCCTGAGACATGCTAGCCACCGCCTGCGTGGTGACCTCGGCGGTAACGCCGGGGTGACCGTCGCGGTCGCCGCCGATCCAGCTCGCGATGTGTAGCGCCGGGCCGCAGGGCCCGGCGATGCCCAGGCTGTCGAGCGCCTCCTGCCACTCCCGGCGGACCGCCGGGAGCGCGGTGGCGAGCGATCCCTCGAGGTAGGCCACGCCCTGGCGCACCTCGTCGAGGACTGTCGGTGGCCGCAGCCTGCCCTCGCGCGTGTGCCAGAGCGAGCGAATGGTCTCCTTCAAACGATCCTGGGCGCGACGGCGCTCGGCGGCGGTGCGGCCAGGGGCCGTCGCGGCGGCAAGGTCGGCCGCCAGGCGACCCTGGGCCCAGAGCACCGTGCGCCGCTTCGCCTCGGTCGGGTGCGCGGTGATCACCACCTCGACCACAACGTCGCGCCAAGCGGCGGCCAGGCGCGCACGATCCGCCCCGCCGGCGGCCAGGCGGGCCGCCAGCGCAGCGGGCGAGCCGGACTGCATGCCGTGGAGGCGGTGGCGACGACGGCGGCGCAGGCGGTGGACCTGCTCCGCCGTGTTCACGAGCGTGAAGAACAGGGTGAACGCGCGGGCGACGCCCATCCGTGTCGCGGGGTCTGCCGCCGTGAGGCGGGCGAGCAGGGCGCTCTGCCGGTCGCGACCGTCGGCGGCCTGGCGCAGGACGACGCACTCGCGCCGCACCTCCTCCACCAGCGCGAACAGGCTGGGCCCCTCCTCCTCGGTGAGCACCTCTCCGAGCAGGCGCCCCACCAGGCGCACGTCGCCGCGCAAGGCGCGCGGGGCCGCCAGCGCGGCCGGTTGCGGCGTGTCTGGCACGGGCACCCACCTCCTTAGGCATGGAATTGCATGACTATACACGGCCCCAGGCCCCCTTGGCCATAGGCCAGACCGGGCGCACGGTGCAGGAAGGAGATCGTGACGATGTAGCGAACATCCGTTCGGGAGGTGATGTCCAGTGCCCGACCGTGTACGAGCCCTGCTGGTGATCGACGTGCAGGTGGGCATGTTCAACGAGGCCGATCCCGTGCACGACGGCGGCCGGCTGCTCGGCGCCGTTGCCGGGCTCCTTTCCCGGGCGCGGGCCGCCGACGCTCCGGTGGTGTTCGTCCAGCACGACGGGAGGGCCGGCTCCGGGCTCGCCCCCGGCACCCCGGGCCACGCCATCCATCCCGACGTCGTGCCCCTGGACGAGGAGCCGGTGGTCCACAAGACCACGCCGGATGCCTTCTTCGCGACGGAGCTTGACGCCACGCTGCGGAGGCGCGGCGTGCGCGAGCTGGTCGTGAGAT
>JAKASY010000051.1 GCA_021817625.1 Bacillota bacterium
CTCGAGGACGCGGTTGCCCGCTCGGAGAAGGCCGGGGCGCGCCGGCGCGCGGCGGAGTTCGTCTCCGCGCGCGGTAGCGCGCTCGAGCTGTATGTGCGAGTGAACGCCGCGGACACGGAGTACTTCCGCGCCGACCTCGAGACCGTGACCCGTCAGGGCCTCGCGGGCGTCGTGCTTCCCAAGGTGCAGGGCCCAGGCGACGTGCGGGCCGCGGACGACCTTCTCTCGTCCATGGAGCCGGCCGCCGGCCTCGCGCCAGGATCGTTGCCCCTCATGGCGATCATCGAGACCGCTCGTGGCGTCCGCCGCGTCGACGAGATCGCCTCCGCCTCTCCCCGGCTGCGCATCCTCTCCTTCGGCGCCGGCGACCTGAGCCGCGACCTCGGCATCGGCTGGCCGCTCCCGGGCGGTCGCGCCTCGCCTTCGCTCACGGCCGCCCGCGCGGCCCTGGCCATCGCATCGCGCGCGGCGGGGCTCCTTCCGCCGCACGACGGCGTCTATCCCATCGTCCACGACCTCGAGGGCCTCCGGCGCGAGGCGCTCGCCGCCAGGGACATGGGCTACGCCGGCAAGCACGTCATCCACCCGTCCCACATCCCGGTTGTCGGGGAGGCCTTCGCACCCACCGAGACCGAGGTCGCGTGGGCCCGCAAGGTGGCCGAGGCGTTCGGGCGCCGCGAGGCGGTAGGGGACGCGGCGATCGTCGTGGACGGCCAGTTCGTCGACTACCCGGTGGCCGAGCGCGCCCGGCAGATCCTGGCCGCCGCAGAGGCGCTGCCATGACCGTGCCCGTCCGCGACCATGCGCCGGCGCCGCACAGCGCCGCGCCCTGCCCGCCCCTTCAGGGCATCCGCGTGGTCGACGTGGCGAGCCTCTATGCCGGTCCGCTCATCGCCACCAACCTTGGCGACTTCGGCGCCGAGGTCGTGAAGGTCGAGCACCCGCGCGGCGACGACGCGCGCCGCTGGGGGCTCTCCAAGAACGGCTCGCCCCTGTGGTGGAAGGTCATCTCGCGCAACAAGCGCCTGATCCGGCTCGACCTGCACGAAGAGAGCGACCGCGCCGTCCTGCGGGACCTGTGCGTGTGGGCCGACGTCGTGATCGAGAACTTCCGCCCCGGCCGCCTGGAGGCGTGGGGCCTCGGCTACGAGGCCCTGCGCGCGCTCAACCCGCGCCTCATCATGGTGCGCGTCACGGGCTTCGGGCAGAACGGGCCCTATCGCATGAAGCCCGGGTTCGGCACCCTGGCCGAGGCGTTCTCCGGCTTCGCCCACATCACGGGCTTTCCCGACGGCCCGCCCACCCTGCCGCCGTTCGGCCTGGCGGACGGGGTGGCGTCCCTTACGGGCACCTACGCCGTGATGATGGCCCTCTACTGGCGCGACGCCATGGGCGGCAGCGTCGGCCAGTCGATCGACCTGAGCCTCTACGAGCCACTCTTCTCCATCCTCGGCCCCCAGGTGATCGAGTACACGCAGACAGGCATCGTGCAGGGGCGCCAGGGAAACCGCTCGCCCCGCACCGCGCCGCGCAACGCCTACCGCACCCGCGACGGGCGCTGGGTGGTCCTCTCCGCCGGCACGCAGCAGATCGCCAGTCGCGTGTTCATCGCGATCGGCCGGCCGGAGCTCGCCCAGGACCCGCGCTTTCAGGACGCGCGCAGCCGCATCGCCCACGCGGACGAGGTGGAGTCCCTGGTCGGTGCGTGGATGGCCGAGCACACGCTCGACGAGGTGCTCAGCCGCTTCGACGCGGTCGAGGCGCCGATCGCGCCGGTGTACGACGCCGCCCAGATCGTCGCCGACCCGCACTACCGCGAGCGCCAGTCGATCATCCCGGTGCCGGACGAGGACCTCGGCGAGGTGTGGATGCAGAACGTGGCGCCGCGCCTGAGCCTGACGCCCGGCGCCGTCCGCTTCCCGGGGCGCAGCGCCATCGGCGCCGACGACGCGTACGTGCGCGAGCACATCCTGGGCCAGGCGGAGAGGGGGGATGAGGGTGGGAACGTCGGCGAAGGACCCGACGCCCCTTCGGGCGACGCCGGAGGCGACTGAGGCGACCGCGCGGCCGGGAGGAGGCGGCGCCGAGCGGCGGAGCGCTGCCCTTCTCGCGGTGCTCAACCGCTACGGCGTGCTCTTCGCGCTCCTCGGGCTGGTCGTCGTGTTCTCCATCCTCCTCCCGCAGACGTTCTTCACGCTCGGGAACTTCTCCACCATCCTGAGCTCCCAGGCCATCCTCCTGATCCTCGCCCTGGGCCTCATCCTGCCGCTGTCCACGGGCGAGTTCGACCTCTCGATCGGCTCCGTGCTCGGCTTCGCCGCCGTGCTCATGGCGTTCTTCTCCGGCATGGCCGGCCTGAGCCCGCTCGTCGCCGCCGCGGCCACCCTGGCCGTTGGCCTCGTCGTCGGCTTCGTGAACGGCCTGTTCGTCGTGCGCTTCGGCGTGAACGCCTTCATCGTCACCCTGGGCACCTCCACCATCCTCACGGGCCTGACGCTCGCGGTGTCGGGCGGCCAGATCGTGAACCTGAGCTACACGGCGCTGCAGAACCTGTCCTCCTATCAGGTCGCGGGCCTGCCGGTGCCGGTGTACGTGGCCCTCCTGGCGGCGGTCGTGCTCTGGTACCTCTTCCAGCACACGCCCTACGGGCGCCACCTGTTCTTCGTCGGCGAAGGGCGGGAGGTGGCGCGCCTCGCCGGCCTTCCCGTCGACCGCCTGCGCTGGGGCACGTTCCTCGCCTCGGCCTTCCTGAGCTCCATCGCCGGCATCCTGGCCGTCGGCCAGCTGGGGGCGGCGGACCCCGCGATGGGGGCGAGCTACCTCCTGCCGGCGTTCGCCGCCGCGTTCCTCGGCGCCACCACCATCCAGCCGGGCCGCTTCAACGCCTGGGGCACCGTGGTGGCGGCCTCCCTCCTGATCACGGGCGTCACCGGCCTCGAGCTGCTCGGCGCCTCGTCGTGGGCCGAGCAGGTGTTCAACGGCGCCGCGCTGGTGGCGGCCGTGACGATCGCCCGCTTCGGGGCGAGGGAGGCGCGCTAGCCTCCCCGCCGGCTCCGCACCCGCGTCATGCAATTCAAGCACCATCCAGAACGGACCAGAGGGGAGCGGGACAGATGACGGTTTGGAATCGGACAGGCAGGCGGGCCGCGGCGCTCGGGGTCGCGGGCGCCGTGCTCCTGGCCACGAGCGCGCTCGGCGTGGCGAGCGCGCGTCCGCGCGCCTCCGCCTCGGGCGTCGCCCAGGCGGCGGCGGCGATCGCGCAGGCGGAGAAGATGCCGAGGCTCCTGCCCATCGGGACCAAGGTGGACATGGCCAAGCTGCGCAAGGAGCTCGGCGGGCGCAAGATCTGGGTGCTCACCTCCGCCCTGAACGTCCCGTTCGTCGCCGCCATCGTCCAGGGCGTGCAGCAGGCGGCCAAGAAGGCTGGCCTGCAGGTGCTCGTCCTGGACGGCCAGGGCGACGTGGCCAAGTGGAACAGCGACCTCGAGCAGGCCGTGTCCGAGCACGCGCCGGCCGTCATCTCCGTCGCCGCCTCGCCGGTCGTCATGAAGTCGGGCATGGCCAAGGCGCGCGCCGCCCACATCCCGGTGATCGACGTGCTCACGGCCGACCAGGCTTCGCCCCTCGTGCCCGGCACCTTCGCCCACGTCAGCATCTCGTTCTACCAGTCGGGCGAGCTGCAGGCGGACTACGTGATCGCCGCCTCGCACGGCAAGGCGAACGTCCTCATCTTCGGCGACAACGAGTTCCCCGGCGAGGTGACGCGCGTCCAGGGCATGGAGCACCAGTTCAAGGCGCTGTGCCCGGCGTGCACGGTCACCTTCCACGACACCCAGGTGGGGAGCCTCGCCACCGAGCTTCCGAACCTCACGCAGACCCTCCTGCGCAGAAACCCCTCGATCACCTGGGTGCTCCCGACCTACGACGCCCAGGCCGTGTACATCGTGCCGGCGATCAAGGCCATGGGCCTCGGCAGCAAGGTGCACGTGGTGAGCTCGGACGCGGTGCCGACGAACCTGAGCTGGGTCGCAGAGGGCAACGTGCAGATCGCCGACGTGGGCGAGCCCGACATCTGGACCGGGTGGGCCGCCGTGGACGAGATCTCGCGCGCCCTCCTCGGCATGCCGGCCGTGACCGAGCCCATCCCCCTGCGCATGTTCGTAAAGCAGAACCTGAAGGGCCTCTCGACGTCGAACGAGTACCAGCTCTGGGGCGGCAAGTTCCAGCGCGCCTACGAGACCGTCTGGGGCGTCCACTAGGATGCAGACGAGCCCGGGCGTGGCGAGCCTCGAGGTGCGCCACCTGACCAAGCGCTTCGGCATGACGCAGGCGCTGGACCGCGTGAGCCTCACCGTGACGCCGGGAGAGATCCACGCGCTCGTGGGGCAGAACGGCTCGGGCAAGTCTACGCTGATCAAGATCCTGTCGGGCTACCACGGCCCGGACGACGGCGAGGTGCGCGTCCGCGGTAGCGCGGTGCACCTGCCGATCCCGCCGGGCGAGTCGGTCCGGCGCGGCCTGTGCTTCCTCCACCAGGACCTCGGCCTCGCGGGCGGCATGACCGTGCTCGAGAACGTCGGCATCGGCGGCTGGCTCACCACCGGCTACGGCCGCCTGCGCTGGAAGGCGCAGCGCGAGCAGGTGCGCGCCGCCCTGGCCGAGGTCGGCTTCACCGGCGACCTCGACGTGCCCGTCGCCCGCCTGCCGCCGGCAGAGCGGGCGCTCGTCGCCTTCGGCCGCGCGCTTCGCGACCTCGGGCCGCGCGGCGGCGTGCTTATCCTGGACGAGCCCACCGCCTACCTGCCGCTGCCCGCGGTCGAGCGCATGTTCCAGGCCATGCGGGCGGTCGCCGCCCGCGGCTCGGCCGTGCTGTTCGTGAGCCACCGCCTGGCGGAGGTGCTCGGCGTCTCCGACCGCATCTCCGTACTGCGCAACGGGCGGCTCGTCGGCACCGTGGCCACGCGGGAGACGACGCGCGAGCAGGTGGTGGAGATGATCCTCGGCCGCCAGCTCGGCACCGTCTATCCCGAAGCCGAGGCCGAGGCGGCGACCGACCACGCACGCGTGCGGGTGGAGGGCCTTAGCGGGGCGACGGTGCGGGACGTCTCGTTCGCCATGCGTCCGGGCGAGATCGTCGGTATCACGGGCCTCGTCGGCATGGGCCACGACGACGTGCCCTACCTCCTGTTCGGGGCGCAGCCGGCGCGCGCCGGCCAAGTCCATGTGGGGGAGCGCGGCTTTGCGGCGGCAGACCTGACCCCGGCCCGCATGCGGGCGGAGGGGATGGCCCTTCTACCGGCCGACCGCAGGCGCATGGGAGGCGTGCTCGCGGCCACCGTCCTCGAGAACGTCACCCTGCCGCGGCTCGCTGACTACTACCTGGGCGGGCGCCTGCGCCACGGCCGCGAGCGCGCCGAGGTGCAGAGCCTGCTCGAGCGCTTTGCCGTCGTGCCGCCAGACCCTGGCCTGCCGCTCGCCGCCCTGAGCGGCGGCAACCAGCAGAAGGCGCTCCTGGCCAAGTGGCTGGGCACGGAGCCCCGCGTCCTCCTCCTGCACGAGCCGACGCAGGGGGTGGACGTGGGGTCGCGCAAGGAGATCTTCCGCTTCATCCGGGCGGTGGCCGGCGCCGGCGTGGCGATGCTCATCGCCTCGGCCGAGTACGAGGACCTCGCCCACATGTGCGACAAGGTCCTGGTCATGCGCCACGGCACCATCGTCCGGACGCTCGCCGGCGACGAGCTGTCGGAGGACCGGATCGTGGAGCACTGCTACCTGGCAAGCTGACGTCGCGGGGGGAGTCGCCATGAAGCCCGAGCCGGCCGAGACGCCGGTCGTGTTCCCACTGCGCTACGGGGCCGACGACACCCTGGGCGCGGCGAACGAGATCACCGAGGAGAAGGTGCGCGAGGCGGCGACGCTCGTGCGCCAGGGCCGCCGCTACAGCCTGGGGCAGGTGCTGGACGACCGCTCGCCCACCCAGATGTGGCGGTACTGGAAGCACAGCCTGCTCGTGGACCGGGTCGTGCCGGGCCGCTTCCTCGGCCCCAACCGCCAGTCCTTCGTCGAGGAGGCGGTGGCCGGCGCCCTGCACAGCGGCACGCACCTCGACGCCCTCGGCCACATCGGCATCGGCGAGCTCGCCTACAACGGCGCGAGCTATGCGGACATCGTGGGACCGACCGGCCTGGCGCGCCTGGGCATCGAGGGGGTGCCGCCGCTCTTCACGCGCGGCGTTCTCCTCGACGTGGCGGCGGCGCGAGGCGTCGCAATGCTCGACATGCCGTACATCGTCGGTCCGGAGGACCTCGAGCGGGCGGAGCGGCGGGCGGGGGTGCGGGTGGAGCCCGGCGACGCCGTCCTCATCCACACGGGCTGGGGCGCCCTCTGGGACGCGGACGGCGCGCGCTACGCCGCGGGCGAGCCGGGCATCGGCCTCGACGCCGCCCGCTGGCTCACCGACCGCCGGGTCGCGGTGGTCGGGAGCGACAACTGGGCGGTCGAGGCGGTGCCCTCGCCGCCGGACATGTTCCCCGTGCACCAGCACCTCATCACCCTGTATGGCGTGTACCTCCTCGAGAACGCGCGTACCCTGGAGCTGGCGCGCGACGGCGTCACGGCCTTCTGCTTCGCAGCGCTGGCGGCGCGCCTGCGCGGCGCCTCGGCAAGCCCCGTGGCGCCGGCGGCGATCGTATGAGCGCGGCCGAGACGCCCGGACCGGTCGAGGCCCTGTGGCAGGACCTTCTCACCGAGGCCGAGCGGGAGCGGCTGCGCACCGCCCGCTTCGGCCTCTCCGTCGGCCTCGGCGAGCGGCCGGCTGTGCTCGTGATCGACGCCCAGAACTACATGGTCGGGCCGCCGCCCGGCGCGCCGGCGGGGCCGTACCCGTCGGCCTGCGAGGCCGGGCGGGAGGCTGTGGCGCGCCTCGCGCCGCTTCTTGCCGCGGCGCGCCAAAGCGGCGTGCCGGTGGTCTACACCCGCTTCGTGCTCCGGCCCGACGGCAGCGACATCGGCGTCTACGGGCGAAAGCGGGCCCTTCTGAAGATCGACGGCTGGTGCCTCGAGGGCAGCGTCGGCGCCGAGATCGTGCCCGAGCTTCGGCCGCAGCCGCAGGACATCGTGCTCGTCAAGAAGAAGCCGAGCGCCTTCCTGGGCACGCCCCTCCTGGGCCTGCTCGTCGAACGCGGCGTCGACAGCCTGATCGTGGCGGGCGGCGCGACCAGCAACTGCGTGCGCGCCACGGTGGTGGACGCCATGTCCTACAACTACCGCACCACGGTGGCCTGGGACTGCGTGTTCGACCGCTTCGACATCAGCCATCGCGTGGCGCTGTTCGACCTCGGCCGGCAGTACGCGGACCTCGCCGACAGCCGCACGCTCACGGCCCATCTGGTCGGCCTCGCCAATTCGTCGGGGGCGGCATCGTGAGCGGGATGGCCGGACCGCCGCGCGACTTCGTCGGCTACGGCCGCAGCGTCCCTGCGGCAGGGTGGCCCGGCGGAGCGCGCCTGGCGCTCAACCTGGTGCTCAACTACGAGGAGGGGAGCGAGCGCTCCCCCCTGGAGGGCGACGGGCGCAGCGAGGGCCTGGGCGAGGTGCCGCGCGTGGTCGCCGGCGAGGGTCGCGACCTCGCCACGGAGTCGGTCTACGAGTACGGCAGCCGGGCCGGGGTCTTCCGCCTCCTGCGCCTGTGCGAGCGGCTTGGGGTGCGCGTCACGTTCTTCGCCGCCGCTGTGGCGCTCGAGCGCAACCCCGAGGTCGGCGCCTGGATCCGCGAGGCGGGGCACGAGCCCTGCGGTCACGGCTGGCGCTGGAGCGAGGACTGGCTCGTGCCGCGCGAGGAGGAGGCACAGCGCATCCGCCAGGCGGTCGCCTCGATCGAGCGCACGTGCGGCACGCGGCCGGTCGGCTGGTACAACCGCTGGATGCCGAGCGCCCACACGCGCGAGCTCCTGGTCGAGGAAGGCGGCTTTCTCTACGATTCCAACGCCTACAACGACGACCTGCCGTACTACGTGCCGGTGCTGGGCCGCCCGCACCTCGTGGTGCCGTACACCCTCGCCTACAACGACGTGCACTACGCGTACACGACCTACTCGAGCCCGTCCGCCTTCGTGGACACCTGCCGCCGGGCCATCGACTACCTCTGCCGGGAGGGGGACGAGGCGCCCCGCATGATGTCCATCGGCCTGCACGCGCGCTGGTCGGGACAGGCGGGGCGGGCCTCGGCCGTGGAGGAGATCGTCTCGCACGCCCTGTCTCGCGGCGACGTCTGGGTGGCAACGCGGCAGGAGATCGCGCTCCGCTGGCGCGAGCACTGCCCACCCGCGCCAACTGGCCGGGTCCCGTGATCCGCGTGGCCGTGCCGCCGGACCTCGACGGCGCCTGGCGCGACGCCATCGCGTCGAGCGGGCTCGGCCTCGAGCCCTGCCCCTACGACGAGGCGCGCGAGCCCGAGGTCTTGCTCCTCGGGCTTGCGTACGGAAGGCGGCTTGAGAGCCTCCTGGGCGGCTGGCCCGGGGTGCGGTGGGTGCACGCCATGGCCACCGGGGTCGACGGCGTCGCGACGCCGCTTCTCGCGCAGCGGGGCATCACGCTCACGAACTCCGCGGGCGCGATCGCGGGCCCGATGGCGGAGTTCGCCCTGGCCTGCATGTTCGCGTCGGCCAAGGCCCTGCCGACCCTCTGGCGGCAGCAGCGCGACTCCGCCTGGCGGCGCGAGGACCTTGGCATGCGCCAGCTGGCCGGGCGCACGGCAGTGATCGTCGGCGTGGGCGAGGTGGGCCGACGCGTGCTCGCGCTCTGCCAGGCGCTGGGCATGGCGTGCATCGGCGTGACGGCACGTCCCGAGCGGGCGCAGGGCATGGACGCGAGGGTGTGGGGCACGGAGCGGCTCGCGCAGGCGCTTCATGTCGCGGACTTCGTGAT
>JAKASY010000052.1 GCA_021817625.1 Bacillota bacterium
GGGCGGGCGCGACCCCGCCGTCGTGGCGCCGGATCGGGCGCCCGTCCACGCGGTTGTATGCGCGCATCGGCGCCCCCGTGCGCTCCGGCCCGTACTCGGGGAAGGCCTGCACGCTATACCCCGCCCTGAGCTGGGCCAGGGCGAGGAGCTGGGACGCGGACTTGGCGCCCTGCCCTCCGCGCCCGTGCCAGCGAATCTCCGTCACCGCACACACCCCCTCCGCACCGCCAGCGCGCGGCCGCCCAGGACGGCCGCCGCCGCCGGGCCCGTCACCGCCGCCCAGGCCGCGCCCGGCCGGCCAGGTATCGCTCGATGCCGGCGGCCGCGACCTTGCCCGCACGCACCGCCGCCACCACCGTGTCGCCACCGTTCACGGCGTCGCCCCCGGCGAAGTAGCGGGGATTGCCCGTCTCTCCCGTGGCGGGGTCGCAGACGATGCGGCCGTGCACTGCCTCGACGCCCGGGATGCGCGACAGGAAGGCCGCGCGCGGCTCCTGGCCGATGGCCTCGATGACGCTATCCACGGCCAGCGTGAACTCGGTGCCCGGCACCGGCTCCGGCCGGCGCCGGCCCGACGCGTCCGGCTCGCCGAGGCGCATGTAGCGGCACTCGACCGCCGTCACCCGCTCCTCGCCCAGGAGCCGCACGGGCGCGGTCAGCCACAGGAAGTTCACGCCCTCGTCGCGCGCCTCGACGAACTCGTGCCGGTAGGCTGGCATCTCCGCCTCCGTGCGGCGGTAGAGCACGGTGACCTCGCGCGCCCCGAGGCGCACCGCCTCGCGCGCGACGTCCATGGCCGTGTTGCCGCCGCCGATCACCGCCACCCGCTCGCCCACGGCCGGCGGCCGGCCCTCCTTGAGGGCGGCGATGAACGGCAGGGACGACCACACCCCGGCGAGGTCCTCACCCTCGACGCCCAGGCGCGTGTCCGTGCCCATGCCGATGCCGAGGAACACGGCGTCGGCGCCCTCGGCCGCGGACAGGACCTCGGCCGGGTCGGCGCCGTCCCGGGTGCGCACGAAGCGCACGCCCAGCGCCTCCAGGCGGCGGCGCTCGGCCGGCAGCGGGTCGGCGAGCTGGCGGTAGGGGGCAATGGCATAGCGCACGAGGCCGCCCACCTCGTCGCGGTCGTCGTACACGGTCGCCTCGTAGCCGTGCTCCGCCAGGACCGCGGCGCACGTCAGGCCCGCCGGCCCGGCGCCGATCACGGCCACCCGGCCGCGCGGCTCGCGCTCGGCCAGCTCCGCCGGCGCGCCCTGAGGCGGCGGCGCGTCCTCGCCCAGGACGCTGTCCATGGCGTAGCGCTGCAGGCGGCCGATCTCTACGGCGCGCTGGCCCTCGTGCACGAGCACGCAGGCGCCCTCGCACAGGACCTCCGTCGGGCAGACGCGGGCGCAGGTGCCGCCAAGCGGGTTCGCCTCCAGGATGATCGCCGCCGCTCCCTCGCGGTCGCCGCCGCCGATCGCCTCGATGAACGCGGGCACGTCCACCGCCGCCGGGCACGCGGTCGCGCACGGCGCGTCGGCGTACGGGCCCCCGCACAGAAGGCAGCGGTAGCTCTCCGCCACGGCCTCGGCCGCGCTCATCGGCGGCTTGAGCTCCGCCGTGAGCGCCGCCGCCGGCGCCTTGCCCGCGAAGCTCGCGGCCCCGCCCTGGCCGTGCGCCTGCCACGGCGTCCGGACCTCGAATCGCACTGCCATCGCCATCCTCGCCTCCCTCAGCCGAGCCGGGCGCGCTCTGCCTCAGGCCACCTGCCTGAGCTCCTGCAACAGGGCGCTCAGGCTGGCGCGCGCGTCGCCGAACAGCATGCGGGTGTTCTCCCGCACGAACAGGGGGTTGTCGATGCCGGCGAAGCCGGGCGCCATGGAGCGCTTGAGCACGACCACGAGCTTGGCCTCGTCGACGTTCATGACCGGCATGCCGTAGATGGGGCTTCCGGGATCGGTGCGCGCGGCCGGGTTGACCACGTCGTTGGCGCCGATCACGAGCACGACGTCGGTGCGGGCGAACTCGGGGTTGATGCGCTCCATCTCGTAGAGGCGGTCGTATGGCACGTCCGCCTCCGCCAGGAGCACGTTCATGTGGCCCGGCATGCGCCCCGCCACGGGATGGATGCCGAAGCGCACGTCCACGCCGCGCGCCGCCAGGGCGGAGCTCAGGTCCTTGACCTCCTGCTGGGCGCGCGACACGGCCAAGCCGTAGCCCGGCACGATGACGACCCGCTGCGCGTAGGCGAGGAGCACGGCCACGTCGTCCGGCGTGGTCGGCCGCACCACGCCCTCGGCGTAGGTGCCGGTCGACGCCTGGACCTGGCCGAAGGCGCCGAACAGGACGTTTGCGATCGAGCGGTTCATGCCCTGACTCATGAGCACGGTGAGGATCGTGCCCGACGCGCCGACCAGCGCGCCGGCCACGATCAGGAGGTCGTTGTGCAGGACGAAGCCGTCGGCGGCCACGGCGAGGCCCGTGAGGGAGTTCAGGAGCGAGATGATCACCGGCATGTCGGCACCGCCGACGGGCAGGACGAAGAGCACGCCGAGGAGCGCCGACAGGGCGGCCAGGCCGAAGACCAGGACCAGCGTCGGGAGGGGCGCGGCGCCCGCCACGACGAGCACGCCGACGGCCGCGGCCACGGCCAGGAGGAAGATGTTGACCAGGTTCTGGCCGGTGAACGCGATGGGCCGCCCCGTCATCCACTCCTGGAGCTTGAGGAAGGCGATGATGCTGCCCGTGAAGCTGATGGAGCCGATGAGGAGGTCGAGCATCGCCGGGATCGAGGTGTCCGCTGCGAGGCCCCCGGGCGGACCGATGAGCCGCAGGGTCTGGTCGAGGGCCACGAGCGCCGCGGCGCCGCCGCCCATGCCGTTGAACAGCGCCACGAGCTGGGGCATCGCCGTCATCTGCACGGCGCGCGCCGCGTACGAGCCGACCGCGGCGCCGACGACGAAGGCGGCCAGGATCGGCCAGAAGTGGTGGAAGTGCAGGGTCAGGACCGTGAAGACCAGGGCCACGATCATGCCGACAGCGGCCACGAGGTTGCCCGCCCGCGCCGTGGGCGGCGAGCGCAGGAGCATCACGCCCAGGATGAACAGGGCGGCCGCGGCCATGTAGGCGGCTTCCGAGACGCTAGCCACGGCTCTCCCCCCGCGTCGGGCTCTTCTTGAACATCTCGAGCATGCGGTCGGTGACCACGTAGCCCCCCACGACGTTGAGGGTGCCGAGGAGCACCGCGGCCACGCCGATCACCGTCTGGCCGCTGCCGACCGAGACCACCGCGACCACGAGGGAACCGGCGATGATCACGCCGTGGATGGCGTTCGTCGCCGACATGAGGGGCGTGTGGAGCAGGGACGGGATCTTGGTGATCAGGGCGAAGCCGACGAACACCGCGAGCACGAACACGAACAGCTCCTGCAGGAAGCCGGAGGCCAAAGCGTCCCCTTCTTTCTCGTCTGTCGCCTGCCGTATCGCTAGCGCGCGCTTGCCGCCGCGAGGCGGTCGAGGGTGGGCTCGTGCACGACCGAGCCGCCGTGGCAGATGAGCGTGGCGCTCAGGATCTCGTCGCCCAGGCGCAGGGCGGCCGCCGCGTCCTCGCCCTCCTGGTGCTCGCCCAGGCCCTCCTGCCAGAGAAGCCGGAGGAAGGCCAGGAGGTTGCGCGACATGAGCTGGCTCGCCGGCAGCGCCATCTGCGACACGAGGTCGGTCGCCCCCTCGATCGTCACGCCGCCCGCGGTGACGATGCGCTCGCCCGGCGCCGTGAGGGCGCAGTTGCCGCCGGCGGCGGCGGCGACGTCGACGATCACGCTGCCCGGCCGCATGGCGGACACCATCGCCTCGTCGATCAGGGTCGGGGCCTTCATGCCGGGCACCATCGCCGTGGCGATCACGACGTCCGCCTGCGCCACGGGCGCGGCCAGGAACTCGCGCTCACGCGCCTCCTCGTCGGCGGCGAGCGAGCGCGCGTAGCCGCCGCTGCCCTCGGCCGTGAGGCCGGGCGGCGCGAGGAAGGACGCGCCCAGGCTCTCGACCTGCTCCTTCACCGCCGGGCGCGCGTCAAACGCCTCGACCACCGCGCCCAGCCGGCGCGCCGTCGCCACCGCCTGCAGGCCGGCGACGCCCGCCCCGAGGACGAGCACGCGCGCGGGTGGCACGGTGCCGGCGGCGGTCATGAGCAGGGAGAGGAAGCGGCCGGCATACTCGGCGCCGAGGATCGCGGCGCGGTAGCCGGCCACCGTGGACATCGCCGACAGGACATCCATGCTCTGGGCGCGCGTCACGCGCGGCATCGCGTCGAGGCTGAAGGCGGTGAGCCCCTGGGCGGCCAGCTCGGCCATGCGCTCGGGCCGCGTGACCGGCGCGAGCAGGCCCACGAGGAGCCGTCCCGGCCGCAGGGGGCCGACGGTGTCGGCATCCGGCAGGCCGACGCTGACCAGCACGTCGGCCCTCTCCACCAGGCGGCCGACGTCGTCCGCGACGTCGGCCCCGGCCTCCCGGTACGCCCCGTCCGTCAGATGGGCTGCGGCGCCTGCGCCCGCCTCCACACCCACCTGGTATCCCTGGCGCACCAGGGCGGCCACCGTATCGGGCACCAGGGCCACACGCCGCTCTCCGGGCGCGCGCTCGCGCGCTGCCGCCACGAACAACTCGATCACCTCACAGCGGACTCGGCGCGCCGGCCTGGGCAGCATGCCGCCTGGCCGGCTACACCTAGCGAACCGCCGGAGCGCCTGGAGGGCTAGGCGCGATCGACCCCGGCTCGGTGGACCGATGGCCCGAACGACCCCGGCCGTTCGGCCTCCCGGCCCGCGCGGCCGCACGGCGCCTGCGCCCTGGGCACGCCATACGGCCGCGGACGGCGTCGCGCCTGGGCCGTCCGCTCCGCCCACCTCGCGCCCTTCGACCCTTAGGGCCAGGCGGGGCCGCTGCTACAGTGCAATTGGGAACCGCGCGGGGTGAGGCAAGCGGTAGGCTCAAGGGTCACGACGCCGCGGTTCCCGATACCGATCCGGTTCCGATTCGTTGCCAAGGACCTCCGAACACGGCTCAGCGCGGGTGGTGCCGAAGATCCAAGGATCCAAGCGGCCGTCCGTTCCCCCTTTCGGATGGCCAGACCCCGGCGGGCTCGCGAGGGCGAGCAGCGCCGGGGTTCATTCATGGTCCACATGGCGTCGCCGGCCGAGGCCGAATGTCCGCCCAAGGTCGCTACCAAAGTCCCTAAGCCGGTGGGACGGGCCCGGCTACGATGACCCCGGAGCCTCGTTCCGGTGAGCGGTGGGCCATCGAACGCACGGCTCCGCGAGATCCGGTTTCCGCGGGTACGACGTCCCTCCGTGGCCTCGCCCATGTGGTGGGTGGTGCGTGAGGCCGCGGGACGGCGAACGGTCCCCCCTTCCAAGCCGGGGCCCCGTGTGGCGGTGTTTTCGCCACACGGGGCTTTCGCGCGGCCGGCCGGCGGCCCGCGCCGGCGCCGGGTCCCGCGGCGGCCGGGTGACCCGGGGCCATGGGAGGCGCCTGCCGTGCAGGTGCGCACACGGCGCAACTTCGCCGCCCTGGCTTGGCACGGCACGTTTCTGGCGGCGGCGAGCGCGCTCGTCCAGCCGACGACGCTCCTGCCGGCCTACGTCCTCATGCTCGGCGGCTCCCCGGTGCTCGTGGGCACGCTGGTCACGCTGCTCCTCGCGGGGGGCGTGCTGCCGCAGCTCGCGTTCGCGCACGTGGTCGAGGCGAGCGCGCGCAAGCGGCCCTACCTCCTGTGGGCGGTGTTCAGCCGGGCGCTGAGCTTCCTCGCCCTGGGCGGCGCGAGCCTCGCCCTGGCCGGACGCGGCCGCGGCGTCCTGCTCGCGCTCCTCCTCGTGCTCATCACCGCGTTCGCGCTCGGCGGCAGCCTCGGCGGCGTGGCCTACACCGAGGTCTACGGCAGGAGCATCCCGCCGGGACGGCGGGGCGCCTTCTACGCCAGCCGCCAGTTCCTCGGCAGCCTGGCCGCGCTCGCGGCGACCTACGGCGCCGCCCTCCTCCTGGCGCGCGGCGGCGCCGATCCGACGCGGGCCTACGCCCTTGTGTTTGCGGCGGCGGGCGCGCTCATGGCGGTGGCGGGGCTCGGCTTCGTCGCCCTGCGCGAGGCGCCGGCGGCGAGCGCGGCCGCGATGCGCTCGCTCGCCTCGTACGTCCGGGCGATGCCGTCCCTGTGGCGCAGCGCGCCCGACCTGCGCGCCCTGGTCGCCGTCGAGAACGTCGCCTCCCTGCACCTCATGCTGCTGCCGTTCTACATGCTCCTGGCCGAGCGCTACCTGGGCGCGACCCCGGCCGACGCCGCGCTCTACACGATGGTGCAGATCGCCGGCGGTGCGCTCTCGAACGCGCTCTGGGGCCCGATGAACGACCGCCTCGGAAGCGCCTCGGTGCTGCGCGCCTGCCTCGGCCTCGGCGCCGCCCTGCCGCTGCTCGCGCTCGCGCTCGTGCACTTCGCCCCCGGCCTGTACGCGCTCGTCTTCGCCCTCCTGGGGGCCGCCGTGAACAGCCGCACGCTCGCGTTCAACAACGTGCTCGTCGACATCTCGCCGCCCGACCTTCGCTCCACGTACACCGGCCTCGTCGGCACGCTCACGGCGCCGAGCCTGGTGCTGCCCATGCTCGGCGGCGCGCTCATCGCCGCGGCCGGCTTCGGCGCCGTGTTTGGCGGCGTGTCCGCAGCCCTCGCCCTGGCGCTGCTCGTCCTCACCGTCGGGGGCCGCGCCCAGGCTCTGGCCGGGCCGCCCAAGGGCTGACCGTCGCGCGCCTAGGCGACGATCTTGGCGAGGATGTCGCTGCGCTGAAGGATCACGTACGTGCCGCCACCGATGCGGATCTCCGAGCCGCCGAACTTCGTGAACAGCACGCGGTCCCCGGCGGCGATCACCCGCCGAAGCTCCTCGTCGGTGCCGACGGCCACGACCTCACCCTCCTGGGGCTTCTCCTTCGCCGTGTCCGGCAGGATGATCCCGCCCGCCGTCTTCTCCTCGGCCACGCTCGGCCGAACCAGCACGCGATCGTCCAATGGCTCGACGCTCATCGACGCTTCCCCCCATCCGCCCTGCTCTCGTCATGGCCCCGCTTCCCGCTAGCCGCGCAGGCCGAGCGCCTGCACCAGCCCTGGACGATCGAAGCCGACGACGATGCGCCCGTTCACGTCGATCACGGGCACGCCCATCTGGCCCGTGCGCCGCATGAGCTCTCGCGCCGCCGCCTGGTTGCGCGAGACGTCGACCTCCCGGAACGGCACGGTGCGCTCGCGCAGAAAGCGCTTCGCCGCCGCGCAGTGCGGGCAGCTCGGCGTCGTGTACACGGTGACCGTAGCGTCCACCCCCCGCCGCTTCTCGGCTCCAGCCGACCGTAGCATACCCCAAGGGGTATGTAAACCGACGGGCGAGGCCGCGTCGCGGGAGGAGGGCCGGTCAGGCGAGGCCGGCGAGCTCCGCCACCAGGCCGCGCACCTCCTGTGGCGCGAAGGAGAGCGTGGCCTCCCCGACCGAGAGCTCGACGCGCAGGAGGCCGGGCGCGTCCACGGCGAACGGCGCCGGGAAGGTCCACACGCCCTCGCGCTCGGCGATGGCGAGGGCCCCCGCCGCGAGCGCGTCCGGTTCCACCGCCATCTGGATGTGCATCATCGGCGCTTGGGGCGGGTCGGGCATGACGCGCACGCCGGGCAGGTCGCGCAGCGCCGCCGCGATGGCGCGGGCGTGCTCGTAGTAGAGCGGCATGCGTGGCAGGCGCTCGCGCAGGCCCGCGAGGGCGGAGGCCGCGTAAGGCCACAGGCCGAACAGCCGGCCGCCCATGCGCTGGCGCCACAGCGCGGCCTCGCGAAGGAGGTCCGCCGGCCCCGCCAGGCACGAGCCGGTGATGGCGCCAAGCCCCTTGTAGAACGACACGTAGAGCGTGTCGAAGGGCGCCGCGATAGCGGCCGGCGAGAGGCCGTAGAAGGGCGTCGCCTCCCACAGGCGCGCGCCGTCCATGTGCGCCGCGGCCCCCTTGCGCTGCGCCCACTCCACCTGCGCGAGGAGATCGGCGAGCGCCGGCAGCGTGCCGCCCAGGTCGCGCTGGGGAAGCTCGATCAGGAGGGCCGCCGGCGCCTCCGCCACGCCCTCGAGGTCGGCCAGGGAGAGCGGCCGGCGAAGGGCGCCGGCCGGCACGCCGAAAAGCCCGTGCAGGCGCTCGTAGCCGCGGCCCTCATGCCAGTCCAGGTGGCACGCGGGGTGGAAGACGACGCCGCGCCGCCCGCGCCGGTCCGCGTGCACCCGGAGGGCCGCCTGCTGCGCCATCGTGCCGCTCGGGAAGAAGAGCGCCGCCTCCTTGCCCACGAGCGCCGCCACCTCGGCCTCGAGGCGCGCCACCACGCCGCCGTCGCCGTAGCGGTCCATCTCCACGTCGGCGGGGATCGTCGCGAGCATCTCCGCCGCGCCGCGCAGGCCGTGCCCCGTGAGCGCGCGCGCGGCCCGCGCCCGCGCCCGAGCCAGGCGCTCGGCGAGAGTCTCCCCATCCACCGCGCCGCCCGCCATCCGAAGCGCCCCCTCGCCGCGCCGCTCGGGCGCCTTTCGCCCATCGTAGCCGATCGCGGCGGCGGGCGGCGCCTCCTTACGCGGGCGGGCGGCGGAGCGACACCCGCGCGTCCACGACGCGCACGCCCTGCCCGATCGGCAGGGCGATCACCGGGTTCAGGTCGAGCTCCGCCACCTCCGGCAGGAGGTCGACGAGCGTGGAGACGCGCAGGAGCACATCGACGAGGGCGGCGCGGTCGCTCTCCTCGCGGCCGCGGAAGGCGCCAAGCAGGGCGCGCGCCCGGAGATCGGA
>JAKASY010000053.1 GCA_021817625.1 Bacillota bacterium
ACGATCTGGGAGACCTCCCATGGGGCCCCCGCGGCAAACGGCGTGAGCGGAAAGGCAGCGAAGATGGCGGCGGCCATTGCGATGCGACCGGCGGCAATGTGGTCGGGGTGCGACTCGTTCGCAAGAAGCGGGTCAAGGCAGAAGAGCGTATCAGGCTGCACGCTGCGGATGATCTGAACAAGAGCGCCGCGGCTCTCAGGCGTGTCCGACAGACACATGTCCTCGAACGGCAGGATGTGCACCTGTTCGACGCCGAGGATCTCGGCCGCGGCCCGTGCCTCCCGCTCGCGCACGCGCCGGACGTCGGCCGGTACAGCTTGCGCGTCCTTCGTGCCGCGATCACCGCCGGTCATGGACACCACCTGCACCGATGCCCCGCGGCGAGCCAAGAGGGCCAGGGTCGCGCCCGCCCCCGCTTCCGCATCGTCCGGATGCGCCTCCACGGCCAGGATGCGGCGCGCGTCCTTCAACCGTACCTGAGCGACCACCCATCAGCCCCCCGTCGAACGAGCCTAGTTGATGCCTCCGAGCGCAAAGCCTCCGCTGATCCGCCGCTGCAGGAGGAAGAAGACAATGACCGATGGCAGGATCGAGATGATGGACGCGGCCATGAGCGTGTTCCACGGCGTCAGTGTGTACTTGGCCGTGAAGTTGGCCAGCCCGACCGACACCGGGAAGGCGTTGTCCTGATTGATGAACACCACCGGGCCGAGGAAGTTCCCCCAGGTGAACGCGAACGAGAAGACGATGGCCGTAGCGAACGCCGGTCCGGACATCGGCACCACGATGGAGAAGAAAGTCCGGAGCGGGCTGCACCCGTCGATCTGCGCCGCGTCGAAGACATCGGGGGGAAGCTGCCGGAAGAACTGCCGAAACATGAAGATCAGGAACGACGACTGCGCGAAGAACATTGGCACGATGAGCGGCAGGTAGGTGCCGTCCCAGTGAACCCAGCTGAACATGATGAACTCCGGCACCACCAGAACCGCGTATGGCATGAGCAGGAGAGCTAGGACGACGTAGAAGAGGCGGTCGCTCATCCTGCTCCGGTAGCGCACGAAGGCATAGCCGGTCAGCGAGCACGACAGGAGGTCGCCAAGGAGGCCGATCGACGCGTAGCGCGTGCTGTTCCACAGGTAGGCACCGAACGGCTGCTGGCTGAAGACAGCCCGGAAGTTGCTCCACTCGAACGGGTGCGGGATCCACTGGAATGGCAGCGCGTACACCTGGCCGATCGACTTGAGCGACGTGATGACGAGAAACAGCAGCGGAATGATGAACAAGAAGCCCACCAGCGCGGTTGCGAGAGTGCCGAGGCCTCGGCCGATCGACCGGCTCATGGCAGCACTTCCTCTGGGAGCGGAGATGCCGCGTCGTACGAGTGCCGGGAGAGGTAGGCGAAGAAGACGACGGTCACGATCGCGAAGGCGACGAGCATGAGCCAGGACATGGCCGTGGCCTGACCGAACGCGAAGGTCTGAAACGCGGTCTGGTACAGATACAGCACGTAGAAGTCGGAGGCGTAGTTCGGTCCCCCGCCCGTCATGATGTAGATCGGCGTGAAGATCTGCAGCGAGGCGATGAAGCTGATAATGACGACAAACACCGTGACCGGCGAGAGCATCGGCAGCGTGACGTGCTGGAAGACGCCCAGGCTCCGCGCTCCGTCGCTCTTGGCCGCCTCCACCAGCTGCGTCGGGACATTCTGCAGGGCAGCGAGGTACAGAACCATGTTGGTCCCGGTCGACGACCAGAGGCTCAGGATGATGATGCCGACCATCAGCCAGCCAGGGTCTAGCAGCCAATCCGGCCGCCCCAGCCCCAGCGCGCCGAGGATCGTGTTGAGGATGCCGTAGGTGGGGTTCAGTACCCAGAGGAAGAGCCAGCCCACGACCACCCCGGTGATGGTCGTGGGCGCGTAGACCAAGATCCCGACGACGCTCTTCAGCGCCGAGTTCCCATTGACCAGCATGGCGATGCCGAGTGCTATCACCGTCACGAGCGGCACGAAGATGGCCGTGTACAGAAGCGTGATGAGCACGCTGTGAATGAAGATGGGGTTGTCAAAGAGCGCGGTGTAGTTGCTCAGGCCGGCAAACACCGGGGGCGCGCTGAAGTAATACTGGGTGAAGCTCAGGAGAAGCGACAGGCCCAGCGGAAACGCGGTGAACAGCACCGTGCCCATGATCCAGGGCGATGCGAACATCCAGAAGAGTCGGCGCCGCTGGAGAGTCTGCCAAGAAGGGCCGACCCGGCCGCGAACCGGGATGGCGCCAACGACGGTCTGTGCAGCCACGGGGTCCGCCCCCTTCCGCCGCAGGTGTAGGGTCGCGTAACGGCACCCAGGCGTCCGCCCTGTACCGCCAGGTGAGCCCGGGGCGGGGCGCCCCAGGGGGCCCACGTGGTGTTGAGGCCCGCACCGGGATCCGCGCTGTGCGCTGGGCCGGCGCTCCGGGACATGGCTGTGCCATCAGGCGCCGTGCGAAGCCTTGATCTGCTGCAGCGTCTGGTTCGCGGACGTCTCCAGCTGCTTCAGGCCGGCGCTGACCGACTCATGCCCGTCAAGCAGCGGCACGATCTCGTTCTGGACGGTGGTGGCCAGCGTACCGTAGCCCGCGAGCTCGTTGCAGTAGCACTCGACCCCGTGCGCCACGGCCCCGTTGAAGACCTCCTGGAGGTCGGTGGGCGAAACGTACTTGCTGTAGAGGTGCGTCCAGTATGGCACGTACTCGCTGTTGGCCGGGGAGTACCCCGTGTGGCTCATGTAGCTGTCCATCGCCGCCTTGCTCGTGAGAAACTCGATGAACTGGAATGCCTGGTCCGGATGCTGGCTGCCTTTGGCGATCATCCACACGTCGGTGTACGTGGGCGCTGTGTCGCTCGTCCCCCACGGCACCGCCGCGATGCCCCACTGGGGCGCGTTGGCGCCGGCGCCGGTGAGCGTGGCCAGTTCCCAGCCGCCGATCCAGATCATGCCGATGCGGCCGACGTTGAACAGCGCCGGCGCGTTGCCGTTGCCGTACGTCTGCTGATACGAGTACGTGGGCTCGATGTGCCACTTGTACATCATGTCCGTCCACATGTTGTAGGTGCGTGACGCGGCCGGGGTGAGGAAGTTCGACTTCGTGGCGTATCCCTTGCCCGGGCTGAAGGGCGACGTCCCCCAAAGCAGCATCGTGGACATGCCATAGTTGTCCTGGGCGCCGAGAAGGCCCCACACGGCCTTGGTTGGCTCGTTTCCGTTCTTCGTGATTGCCTTCGCGTCCGCGGTGAGCTTGGACACGGTCCAGGACTTGTCGTTCCAGGAGTAGGGCGGATCCTGGAGGTGGGCCTTCGCGAACAGCGTCTTATTGTAAAAGATGTACGTGCCCAGACTGTCGAACGGGATGCCATACTGCTGGCCGCCGAAGTTCGAGTAGCTGAGAAGGTTCTTTGGTATGCCTGTGGTCTGGAAGTGGTACTTCTGCATGAGTGGCGTGAGATCCATCGTCATGTTGCGCGCGTGGTATGCGCCGATGCCGTTGGATCCCCAGGTGGTCCAGATGTCCGGGGGGTTGCCTGAGGCGAACAGTGCAGCGAGCTTCGTGTCGTAGTCGCTGAACGGCTCGAGTTGGAGGTTGACCCGAATGTCTGGGTGCGTCTTCTCGAACATCGAGACCATCTGCCGAGCCCACGCGTCCTGCTCAGCTTCGATGGTCAGATACCAGGTGATCGTGACAGGAGACGTGGCCAGAGCGGGCAATGCCGGTGCGCTGACCTCCATCGCAGACGCGGCAATGAGGGGCGCGGCAAACACGCCAAGAAGTCGCTTGCCTCGGGGGCTCATCCGTGCACCTGCCTTTAGAGTGAGATTGAACGCGCCAAGCGTCCACGGCCAAGTTATCTGTCAGCAGAGGCGAGTCCTGCAGGGAATTTTCCGATAATAGACGCCTCCTTTACTTTTCGTTCTTTCGGCACGATCCTGTGGACGGGGGCTCTCCCGGCCCGCACCCGAAAGTCGGAGGACCTCCGTCCCTCCCGCTGTTCAGGGTTCGACCGGGCTTGACGGCGGAGAGCGGCACCGGGAAGGAGGAGTACGTTGAACTCGCTCGTCAAGTTGGCGCTCGACGGTGGCACTCCCGTCCGTGCCGAGAGGCTCGAGTACGGGTCGTGGCACGGGCTCGACGGATTCGGCGAGGAGGAGGTCCAAGCCGCCCTGCGCGTGCTCCGAAGCCGATCCCTGTTCCGCTATTACGGGCCCGAGCTGCTCCGGACCGTGGAGGCGTTCGAGGCGTCGGCGCGTGCGGCACTTGGGTGTGATCACGCGGTCGCGACGTCCAGCGGCACGGCTGCGCTGCGCACGGCCCTCGCCGCCCTTGGTGTCGGCTGCGGCGACGAGGTGATCGTCCCGGCGTTCACGTTCATCGCGTCGGTGAACGCGATCGTCACCATGGGCGCTGTCCCGGTGTTTGCGGAGATCGATGAGTCGCTGGGCCTCGACTACCGTGACGTCGAGGCGAAGATCACGAGCCGGACTGCCGTCGTCATGCCGGTCCACCTGGACAACAGCGCATGCGACATGGAGCCCCTCCTGGAAGTGGCGCGGCGGCACGGCGTGGCCGTTCTCGAGGACGCGGCCCAGGCGATGGGCGTCACCTACCACGGGCATGCGGTTGGCACGATCGGGGACATCGGCGCGTTCTCCCTGCAGCTGGACAAGAACGTGACGGCCGGCGAAGGAGGCCTCGTGGCCACAAATCGCTCGGTGCTGGGCGTGCGTGCCGCGCGCTACCAGGACCAGGGCGGGCAGTTCGTGACGAGCACCGGGCGAACCCGCGGAGCGGAGGCGGTGGAGCCTTTCGTGGGCGAGAACCTGCGGATGACCGAGGTGGCCGGCGCCATCGCCGACGTGCAGATGAAGCGGCTGCCCGAGCTCCTGCGTAGGCAGCGGTCGAACCGGGCGCGTGTCCTCGGCCAGGTCGGTGACCTTCCGGGGTGCACGCTGCGAAGGATCCCAGACCCCGCCGGGGACGGCGGCTCCAACCTCTCGATGTTCCTACCGGACGGGGTGACAGCCCAACGGTTCATTGAGGCCATGCGGGCAGAGGGCGTGCCGGCCGGCCAGATGTACAACGGCAAGCCCGTGTACCTGACGCCGTCGCTCCTGGCCAAACGGACCGCGTCCGGCAAGGGCGGGCCGTGGAACTGCGCGGAGCATCCGACGGACGTCGCATATCATCAGGGGCTATGCCCGACCACCGAGGCCTTGGCGGCGCGGTCCGTCATCGTGCCCATTCGCTCCACGTACAGCGACCAAGATTGCGATGACGTAGCCGCCGCCCTAAGCAAGGTGGCAAACGCGCTGGTGTAATCTGGCGGCAGGTATGTCACCTGCGACCCCGGCCGGCACCTCGTAACGTGCGTCCCTTCCCCGCCGGCCAGAGGGAGCGGTTGGCTGCCGACGGGCAGGGCTAGGGCTAGGAGGGCCTCAGGTGCCACGCATCTTTACGCGCACGAGCGACTTCCTCCCCCAGTTGCGGCAGGCGCTTGTGCGCCTGCCGCGGGCCGAGCGCGCCGTGGCGCGGGTGATCCTGGACGACCCGGAGACGGTGCTCTCGCTCTCGCTTTCGGAGATGGCCGAGCGCAGTGGAGTCGCCGAGGCCACGGTGGTACGCATGGCGCGCCGCCTTGGCCTCAGCGGCTACCAGGACATGCGCCTGGTTGTGGCGTCGGACCGCAGCGAGGTGGTCTCGCCGGACGACGGCGTGCCGGGTGACGCCGAGGCTGGCCCCAGCGCCCTGACAGCAGCTGTGAATGCGACGCAAGAACTGCTCGATCCGGCAAGTGTGAATCTGGTTGCGGAGAGACTGGACCGGGCACCGCTGGTAGCGATCTACGGCGCGGGCACGTCGGGGCTGGCGGGTAGGTACCTGGCCTACCGCCTCACGCGCATGGGGGTGGTCGCGGTGTTCGAGGAGGACACCCACTACCAGGTGATGGGCGCCGTCCTGCTCCGTGAGGGTACGGCCGCGATTGCGTTCTCTCAGACCGGTAGCACCGTCAGCGTGGTCACGGCGCTCACCGCCGCCAGGGAGGCCGGGGCGTTCACTGCCGCGGTCACGCGCATGCGCCACTGCCCGCTCACCGTAGTTGCGGATGTGACGCTGCTTACGGGGGCCGACGAAGCGCCGCTTCTCAGCGGCGCCCTTCCGGGCGTCGTCTCCCAGCTCTACGTGGCTGACTGCCTAGCCGTCGCCGCGGGTCGCCGCCGGCCGGTCCGGGCGCGCGAAACCATACGCACATCCGCGCAGCTCGTTGCCGACCTGAAGTTCTAGCGAAGACCGCTTGTCGGCCTTCGGCCGCCAGGCGAGTCGGCACCCACCGTTGTCATACCCATGTTTAAGCCAGCGCCAGCCAGCGGTACGGGCCCACTGCCTGCTCAGCCCGCCCGGCCGCGATGGATGTCCGAGCCGGGGACAGGAACGCAGCCGACGCCCGGTACGTGGCCCCTTGCCTCTCCGTGGGCCACGGCTCAGCGCCATCCCGGCGGCCGCCGGCCCACAGGTGTCCATGTGCGGCAGACGAACCCGGGGTCCGTAGGCTGCCTCGAGGCGAGCTGCACGGGAACCCCGGGTAGACCGAGCACGGCGTGGCGATACGTAATACAATGGAAAGCGGATGTAATACACGCAGGAGGTCGGCCATGAAAAGTGTACGGCTGGGCAACGAGCTCGAGGCACGCCTTCGCGAAGCGGCTCGCCTTGCCGGGCAGTCCGAGTCGCAGGTGGTACGGGAGGCCGTCGCTGCACAGTGTGAGCGGATCTTCAGTCAGCGCCTGGATGCATGTCTTGAACCCTTTCTTGGTAAGGTGTCTCTGCCTGGGCTCGCCGGGAAGTCCGCAGACAGCCAGTTCGTTGAACTTTTAGGCGCCAGGGCGCGGAGGCGTGCCCGGTGACCCTGGTCGACGCCGGGCCATTGATCGCGATCCTAAACCGCAACGATCCCGATCACGAGCCCTGCACAAAGGCTCTGAAGACGCTGACCCGGCCGCTCGTGACGACGTGGCCTGCGTTCACTGAGGCGATGTACCTCCTTGGTGCCTATGGAGGCTGGCCGGCACAAGAACTGCTTTGGGGAATGGTTGACGCCCACCATCTGACGATTGGCGACCTGACGCCAGATGAGCACGCGCAAACGGCCGCCCTAATGAAGCAGTACCGTGATGTTCCCATGGATCTGGCTGACGCAACTCTGGTTGTGCTCGCTGGTCGCTTACGTCACTTCATCATGTTCACCCTCGACAGCGACTTCCACGTCTATCGGCCGGCCGGGCGCCACTTTGACGTCGTTCCGGGGTAGGTGCTGCCGGCAGGGGGTCGAGCGTCGGCCAAGCCATGCCCCGCCGTTCACCGCCTTCACCTGCGAGGCGCCGTGGTGGGCGTTCAGGGGACCCGCCCCAAGCGCCGCTGACGCGCGCCACAAGAGCGGAGGCGAACTCGCTGGCGATGGGCTAAGGCTCCAGCGCGTCACGCAGGCCGTCGCCGACCAGGTTCACGGACAGCACGACTAGGAAGATCATGGCGCCCGGGAAGAAGCCCAGCCACGGGTCACTCAGTATGTAGGTCTGAGACGTGTTGAGCAGATAGCCCCAGCTGATGAACGGTGGCTGCACGCCCGCGCCTAGGAAGCTGACGACGGACTCGAGCACGATCGCCTGACCCACCAGCAGTGTCGCGTTCACAATGAGAGCTGCGATGGCGTTGGGCGCGATGTGCCGCGCCACAATCCTAGACGCGGAGGCTCCGCCTGCGCGGGCCGCCTCGACGAACTCCCGCGTCTTGAGCGTCAGCACCTGGCTTCGCATGATGCGCGCCGGGTACATCCAGCTCGTTCCACCGATGATCAGCACAATCGTCGCCGGGCTGGGACCGATGATGACGCTGAGCACGAGCACGAGGAACAGCAATGGGATGGCCAGGGCCATGTCGACCACGCGCATGAGGAAGCTGTCCACGATGCCCCCCACGTAGCCCGCCACGGCGCCGACGACGCCGCCCAGCCCTACCGCCACCGCCGCCGACGTGAAGCCGACCATGAGGGAGATGCGTGCTCCGTAGAGCACCTCCGTGAAGAGGTCGGCACCGATCTCATCCGTGCCCATCAGATGGCGCCACGAAGGCGCGGCGAGCATGTGAAGCGGGTCCGGCTGACCGAGGGGATAGGGGCTCAGCTGTGGTGCGAACACGGCGAGCAGGCTCACCGCCAGCACGACGAACAGCCCGGCCACGGCGAGCTTGTGGTTCCAGAAGCGTCCGACCGCCCGGCTCGCGTTGGAGCGGGGCCGCTCAACCTCGACGGCCACGAGCGCCTGCGCGCTCATTGGTAGCGGATCCTCGGGTCGAGCACCGTGTACAGCATGTCGGCCAAGATATTGAAGGCCACGACGGCGACCGACAGAAGCGTGACCGTCGCAATGATGACGGGGTAGTACCGCTCGGTAACTGCCTCATAGAACAGGCGGCCCATGCCCGGCCAGACGAAGATCGTCTCGGTGACCAGGGCGCCCGAGAAGAGGAAGGCCGCGTCGAGAAGCATGACGGTCACAACGGGCAGGAGGGCGTTTCGCACGGCGTGGACCCAGACGACCCTGGCCTCGCTTAGCCCTTTGGCTCGCGCGGTGCGCACGTAGTCCGCGCGTAGCGCCTCGATCACGGCGAGCGCACGTAGCGTGACTCGTTGGCGATCATGGAGGATGCGAGGACCGAGGCCGGAAGGATGAGGTGACCCAGGTCTTGAGTCGCCCCGCCGGAGCCGACGCCTCCTGCCGGGAGCCAGTGCAGG
>JAKASY010000054.1 GCA_021817625.1 Bacillota bacterium
TAGCTGAACCTGTAGCGGATGTCGTGCACCCTCGGGGCGACGTGGTTCGCCCCCGGCGAGGCGGGTGCGGAGAGGCGGAGGCTCGTTCCTCAAAGCTGCATCTGCGTGACCCAGACTACGTACCGAGAACGGCTGGCCGACGCCGTTCGCTTGGAGTGAAGCCAAGCTACAAGGGGTCTGGGGCTCCCGATCGAGAGTGAGCAGTTGTCGAACTCTGTCCAGCTGAATGACAACTGCTCCATACCACTACGAGGTCCGCATTGGTCGCAGCACGCGCAGCCTGCACGATGGCTTCGTGCAGGCCAGCGGCGTCGCCGAGACCACGAGCAGCCATGCGGGCAAGACGGGTGAGCGCGCCGAGCGCACTCGCCGCGTCCACCGCAGGCGCAGCCGTCGGACGGACGCGCATGGGTCGCTCGGGCACGCCAAAGCCAGGCGCCGGCCGGCCGATCAGGTAGCCCTGCGCGTACGTCACGCCGAGCTCCGCCAGCGCGTCGCGCTCGGCCTCGGTCTCCACGCCCTCGGCGATGACCGAGATGCCCGCTTGCCGTGCAAACGAGACAAGGGCCTGGACAAGCTGGGCCTTGGCGCTGTCGCAGTCGACGTCGCGCACGAGCGCCATGTCCACCTTGGCAAAGTCCGGGTGCAAAGCGACAAGGCGGTTGAGGCCCGAATAGCCGGCGCCACAGTCGTCCATCGCGAACTGCGCGCGCTGGCGCCGCAAGCGGCCGACCGCCCGCAAGAACTCCTCCTCTCGACCTTCTGGGATGGGGGAGTGCTCGGTGACCTCAAGCACGAGCCGATCGGAGACGGCCCTAAGCGGTGCCAAGGCACTCGGCCGGTAAGGACGGTAAGCGGGGAGACGTTGACGAACAGCCGGGCGCCGAGCGGGAGGCCGTGCGCCGCGCCGGCGACAGCCTCGATGGCGAGGGCGTCGAGATCGACCTCGGCGTCCATGCGCTGCGCCAGCTCGACGAGGTGGAGGATGGGAACCGGCCGACCGTCTGCGTCCGCCGGACGACTGAGCGCTTCATAGGCAACGACGCGGCCGTCCGCAAGGGCCACGATAGGCTGGAACACGGGCGTGATGCGCATGCCTTCGCAGATCTCATGCCAATGCTCTGCGCTTCGAAGAGACAACACAGCTCGCTACCTTCCGAGAGCATGTATCGATGCGCGGCCACTGTCGAATCCTGCCACGACGCAGGGTAGGAAACGCCTGCGCCGCGGGTGACCGGTCGCCCCGGCGCGCCGGCGCCGCCCGCCGGGCAGCAAGCGCCCTGCCTGCCGCCAAGCCCCACGTCGCGCGCAAGCAGACAGCGTGCATGCCGCTTTACGCCAATCCCCATCACTATTTATATCGACTGTGCTTGGCGCTTGGGGCGCAGCCCGCTGGACATCGACGAACAGGTGACAGTCGATGCCGACTGGCGCCCGGGTGCGGGCCACAGCCGGTTGCTCGGGAGATGCCCTGGCGGGCTCCGCTCTTGAGGCGTAGGGGCGCCGCCCGGATGCAGCGCCGCATGTCCAAACCGGCCATGCCTGTCGGGCGGGCCGCCTGGCCAAACCGCCGGGTCGCCGCGGCGCCCGGCGCCCGCCCCCTTACGGCGCCGCGCCCACCAGCCGGCCGAACAGGCCAAGGCCCATCACGACCCCGAGCCCGACAAGCAGCACGCCGCCCGCCCGCTCGGCCCAGGGCAGGTAGCGGCCGATGCGCGGCATGCGCGCGCCGGTGAGCCCTGCGAGGGCGGCGAGGGCGAGGAACGGCACGCCCAGGCCCGCCGCGTATACGACGAGCAGCAGGGCGCCGCGCAGCGCCGCGTGCACCTGGCTCGCGAGCACCAGGATCGTCGCGAGGATCGGCCCGACGCAGGGCGTCCAGCCCGCGGCGAAGGCGAGGCCGAGGACGAAGGCGCCGCCGGCGCCCGCCCGGCGGCCGACGGGCAGGCGTGCCGTGCCGGCGAGCGCCGGCACGCGCACAACGCCCAGGAGGCCGAGGCCGAACAGGACGATGATCAGCCCGCCCAGGCGCTCGAGCGGCACGCTCTCCGCCGCGAGGAGGGCGCCGACGCGCGTGGCGGTGGCGCCAAGGGCGGCGAAGAGCAGGGAGAAGCCGGCGACGAACGCCAGCGCGTGACCGATGAGGCGCAGGCCGCCGCGGCCAGGCGCGGCCACCTCCTCGCCCGACAGGTAGCCCAGGTACACCGGGAGCAGGGGGAACACGCAGGGCGAGGCGATCGACAGCAGTCCTGCCGCGAACGCGGCGCCGAGGGCGACGTTCACGCGCGCGTGCCCTGCGGCACCGGCACGCCGCGGGCGCCGGCGGCGCGGAGCTCAAGCTGGAGGATCGCGGGCGTCAGCTGCCCCACGACGGTGCCCGTGATCACGCCCTTCGCGTTCACGAAGTAGGTCGTGGGATAGGCCTTCACGCCGTACTGCCGGAAGGTGGCGCCCGTCTCGTCGAGGAGCACGGGGTAGCGAACGCCCAGGCGCGCGGCGAAGCGCGCGACGGCGGCGACGGAGCTCTCCTCCGACGTGTAGTCGATGCCGAGCACGCGCACCCTCCCCCCGCCCTCGCCGGACAGCCGCTCGAGGAGCGGCATCTCCTGCCGGCAGTACTGGCACCAGGTCGCCCAGAAGTTGAGCACGGTCACCTTGCCGCCACCGCCGGCCGGCAGGGAGTAGGCCGCGCTCTGACCGAGCACCGGCAGGGTGAAGGGCGGCGCACTGCGCCCCGACTGGGCGGCGGGGGCCGACACCGAGGCGAACAGCTTCGGCGTCTCGAGCGCGCCGGGAGCGCGCACCGTGACGAACACCATGGCCGCCGCGGCCGCGGCCACGCCCGCCGCCAGCCACAGGCGCAGGCGCAAAGTTGTTCCTCCCTTCACGATCGCTCCTAAGAATACGCCAAACGCCGCCCCGCGCGCTGCCTAGCGCGCCTCGCCAGCCGCCCGGTCCAGGCGCGCGAGAAGGCGCGCGCGCTCCTCGCCCACCTCCTCGATGCGCTCGTCCGCCATCTCCTCGTACACGCCGCCCTCCTCCTCCGCCTTCACGGCGATGTTCTTGAGGGCGGTGTCGAGGACGTCCTCCACCAGGCTGCGCAGGCGGTCGATTGCCCCGGGCCCGGCGCCGGCGCTGAGCTCGTCCTCGACGAATGCCTCGAGCGACACGCCCTCCACCCCGGCCAGCTGCCAGTAGCGCTCCCGGAGCGCCTCATACGCCTCCGCGTCGTCCACGCCCCCGCTCCCCTCAAGCCGCCGCGCCCCACCTGCCCGGGTACGACGGGTCCTCGTTTCTCCCAGCATGCGCCGACGCGCGGTGCGCGTCCACCGGCCGTCACGGCGGCCCGGCGTCGTCCTCCCCGAGCTCCGCCTGGAGCGTGCAGTGGCCGATGCCGAAGCGCTCGGCCGCCACGCGCGCGCACGCCTCCACGCGGGCCTGGGCTTCGGCGGCGGTGGCCGCGCCGGCCAGGACCACGTGCCCGCTCATCGCCACGCCCTCGTCGACCCGCCACACATGCACGTGGTGCAGGCCGCGCACCCCCTCCACGGCGGTCATCGCCTCGACCAGGCGGTCTACCCGGAGCCCGGGCGGCGCGCCCTCCATGAGCGTCCACACGGTCTCCCGCAGGACGCTCCAGGACGAGGCGGCGATGGCCGCGGCGATGACAACGGCCGCGACGGCGTCGAGCGCCCCCACCCCGGTCACCCAGACCAGGAGCGCCGCGACCGCCACGCCCGCGGAGGAGGCGGCGTCCGAGACGGCGTGCAGGAACGCCGCACGCCGGTTGAGGCTGGCGCCCGCGCCCGGCCGGAGCAGGAGTCCCGTGGCGAGCGCCGCGCCGAGACCCACCGCGCCGCCCGCGAGCATCGCGCCCGGGGCCGGGTGGTCGCGGCCGCCGAGCGCCGCCGCCGCCGCCCCCGCCGCCAGGAGGACGGCCAGGACGATGAGCAGCGTGGCGTTTCCCAGGGCCGCGAGCACGCCGCCGCGGCCGTAGCCGTAGGTGAAGGCGTGCGTGGGCCGGCGGCGCGCGCCGCGGGCCGCGAGGTACGCGCCGCCATAGGCGAGGACGTCGGTGAGCGAGTGCAGGGCGTCGCCGCCCAGGGCGATCGAGCCGGACAGGGCCGACCACACGACCTTCACGGCCAGGAGCCCTGCCGCCGCGCCAAGCGCTACGGCGAGGCGCCGTCCCTCCCCGGGCGCGGCCGACGGGCGGTGCTCATGGTCGCAGCGGGCGCCGGCCGCCTCCCGGTCAGACGCGGTCGCGCGCCCCCACGAGCCGCCGGCGCCGCGCCAGGCGCTCGGCGCGCCGGGCGGCGGCGGCCCGCATGCGCTCGATCTGGGCCGGCGTCTCGGGCACGAGCGGCGGCACCGGCACCGGCCGCCCGGCCTCGTCCATGGCCACGTACGTGAGGTAGGCGGTAGCCGACGTGGCGTGGTTGCCGGTGAACAGGTCCTCCACGTCGACGCGCACCTCGACCTCCATGGACGTGCGGCCGACCGCGCTCACCTCGGCCACCAGCTCGATGCAGTCGCCCAGGCGGATGGGTCGGAGGAAGTCGACGGAGTCGATCTCCGCCGTCACCACCTGGTGGCGGCAGTGGCGCCGGGCGGAGATCGCCCCGACGACGTCCATGAGCATCAGCACCCGGCCGCCGAAGATGTTGCCCACAGGATTCGCGTCGTTGGGAAACACGAGCTCGCTGCGCACGGTGCGCGACGCGGACACCGGCACCGGATCGAGCTCGACCTGACCGGACACGGCGCCACCACCTCCCATCGCCTGGCACCGTAGCAGATCGCCCGCACTGCCGCCAATGCCGGGCATGCCTTTGCGCCAAGGTGCATAGGTCGTCCGCGGGGGGATCCGCCTGTACATGCGAGTGTTCGTCGTGCCTCCCCGCTCCGGCCGCGCGGCGGCGTGGGCGCCCGCCGCCCGCCTGGCCAGCCTCATGGCCCTGTGCCTCGCCCTCGGCGCCGCGGCCGCGGGCGGTCTCGTCGTCCCCGCCGCCCTGGACGGCCGCCTCGGCAGCGTGGAGGTGGCGCGGGTGATGGCGACGATTCTGCCGCCGCTGCTCCTCGCGACCACCGGCCTCGCCGCCGGCGCCTACCTGCTCCTGCTCGGCGACGGCGACGGGGGTGCGCCCGTGGCGCGCCACAGCGCGCTGCTGGCGGCGGCCGCCGCGATGATCTGCCGCCAGCTCGCCCTGCCCGCCGTGCTCTCCGCGCACGGCCGTGCCTTCGCACCCGCCCACGCCGCCGCCGTCGCCCTGTTTGGCCTGAGCCTTGCGGCGCTCGGTGTGGGCCTCATCGCCCTCGCGGCCGGGCCCCCGACCAGTCGCGTGGCGCTCGGGCAGCGCTAGGGCCGCTCGCGCCGCTTGCGCCAAAGGCGGGCGCCTGGGATGATGCTCGTGCCATGCCGCGCGCCCGCCCTGCCTTGCCTCCTGCTCCGCCGCCGCCGGGCTGGCGGCCCTCCGCCGCCGCCCGCCTGCGCGCCCTGCGCGTGCTGGCCGACGGCCGCCTCTCCGACCCCGACGGCCTCGACCAGCGTGCCCTCGAGGGCGGCGTGGCCTCGCTGTGCGGACTCGCGCCCGAGCGGGTGCGGGCCTGCGCGTCCGGTAGCGCGGCCCTGTTCGCCGCGCTCCTCGCCGCCGGCGCCCGCCCGGGACGGGAGGTGCTCCTCCCTGCCCTCGCCCCGGCCTACGTGGCCGGCACCGTGCGCCTCACGGGCGCACGGCCGGTGGCCGTCGAGGTCGAGCCCGACGGCCTGTCGCCCGCGCCGGGCGCGGTCGGCGCGCGCGCCGGACGGCGGGTGGCCGCCGTCGTGTGGGTCGCACCGCTCGGGGCCGCGCCCTCGCCGGCGGCGCTCGTACGCGCTCTGGGGGAGCGGTCACCGGCCGTCGTCGAGGACGCCGCCCAGCTCCTTGGCGAGCGCGACGACGACGGCGCCCCGGTGGGCGCCCGCGCCTTCGCCGGCGTGTTCAGCCTGGCCTTCGGCAAGGCGCTCGGCGTTGGCGAGGGCGGCCTCCTGGCCCTGGCCGGGACGGGCGCCGCGAGCGCGTTCGCGGCCCTGGAGCGCGGCGCCGGGCGGGGCACGGGCGCCCTGCCGCGCCTCGCCGCTCTCGGCCGCCTGCCGCCCCTGACCGCGGCGCTCGCGGACGCCTCGCTCGCGGAGCTGGACGAGCGCCGGGCGCGTCGGCGCGCCCTGGGCGAGCGCCTCGCCGCGGTGGCGTCGACCGCCGGCGTCGCCTCCCTCGCCGCCGGCGGCCTTCCCCTGTGGGCGGGCCGCTTCCCGAGCGCGGCCGCGGCCCGCCGCGCGGAGAGGCGCGCCCTCGGCCTGCGCCTCGAGCTCGTGCCGCCGCCCGCGTGGACGCCGACCGGCCGCGGCCTCGCCGTCGCCCGGGACAGCGGCGCGCGCGTGCGCATCCTGCCCTGGTGGGACGGCGCAGCCGCGCGCCCGGCCGAGGCCGAGAGCCTGGTGCGCGCCTTCGCCTGCGCCCTGGGAGCGCCGGCATGACGCCACTCGACGCGGCGGCCGACGCCGTCTACCAGGAGCGCCTGGACTGGCTGTACGCCTCCCTGAACGAGCGCTCCGGCCGGACGTCCGCGCTGGGCGACCTGGCCCACCGCCATCCCACCTGGACGCGCGCCCTCTTGGACAGCCTGGGCGCGCCCGACCGCGACCTGCCCGCCCTGCTCGTCGTGGGAAGCAAAGGCAAGGGCAGCACCGCGACGATGGCCGCCGCGGCCCTGGGCGCGCTCGGCGCCCCGGTCGGCCTGAGCACCAGCCCGCACCTCGTGGACGTGCGCGAGCGCATCCGCCTCGACCTGCGCGCGATCGACCCGCTCGACCTGAGCGCCGCCCTCGGCGCCCTGAGGCCGGCCGCCGACGCCCTGCGGGCGTGCATGCCCATGCCCGCCTACCAGAGCCCGGTCGGCCTCCTGGCGGTCGTCGCCGCCATGCACTTCGCGCGCCGCGGCGCCCGCCTCGCCGTCTACGAGGCGGGCCGGGGAGGGCTTGTCGACGACGTGGCCGAGGTCTGCCACGCGGTGGTCGCGGTCACGCCGATCCTGCTCGAGCACCGCCGCGAGCTCGGGCCGGAGCTTCGCGACATCGCCCGGCACAAGGCGGGCGCGGTGCGCCCGGGCACGCACACGGTCGTGACCGCCCGGCTGGCGCCGGTCGCGGCCGCCGCCGTCGAGCGCAGGGCGCGCGCGGTTGGGGCGCGCCGCCTCGCGCTCGGGCGCGACGTGCGCGTCGAGAGCCGCGGCGAGACGTCGGACGGACGCGCGCAGGTGACGATCGCAACGCCGTTCGGCGCGCGCTATCGCCTCACCGCGCCGCTCGCCGGCCGCCATCAGGCCGACAACGCGGCCGTCGCGCTCGCCGCGGCGGAGGCCCTCGCCGGTCGCCGCCTGCCGGCCGAGGCCGTCGCGCGCGCGCTCTCCCGGGTGCGCTGGCCGGGCCGCCTGCAGGTCGTGCGCACGGCGGGCGGCGGACACGTGCTCGTGGACGGCGCGATCGAGCCGGACGCCCTTGGCCGGGCGCTCGAGCACGCGGCGGGCCATCTGCCCGCGCCGTACGCGGTGGTCGTCGGCGCCGGCACGGACAAGGCGCCAGAGCGCCTGTGGCGGCATGCGGCGGACACGGGATGGCCGACGGTCGTGACGCGGGCCCGCGCGCCGCACCTGCGCTTCCCGGCGGACGACATCGGCCGCGCCTTCGCCGCCGAAGAGCCTTCGCGGCGCGCCTACGAGCCGGACCTAGCCGGTGCGCTCGAGCGCGCGCGCCACGTCGTGGGCCCGGCCGGAACGGTCGTCGTGGCGGGCACCCTGAGCCTCGTGGGGGAGGCGCTCGCCCTCCTCGGCGAGGACGTCTGCGACCTCGCCGGCCCGGAGGCCTGAGCTCAGGCCTTGCGCGTCGCGAACGTGGCGCGCACCGCCACCACGAGCTGGCCCGCGCCGGGCGAGGGCACGATGTCACCGGTGGCGCTGGTGCAGCCGCTGACCGGCGCGCAGGGCGCCGGCGCGAGGAGGTCGCTCTGGCTGGAGATGAGCGCGCCCAGGCGCCGTCCCTGCGCGGCGGCCAGCTGGCTCGCGCGCGCCTGCGCCTGGGCGAGGGCGCGCGCGTCGGCGGCGCGCTCCGCCGCCGGCGTCGGCGTCGGCACGCCGACGGGCGCCAGGTAGTAGCCGTCGTAGCCCGCCAGGGTGGACGTGTCGAGGCGTTTCAGGACGCGCAGGGCGCGCGCCGCAGAGGGCACGACGGCCACCACGGTCTGGGCCGCCTCGACCGCGCCCGGCCCGATCTGGGCCGTGAGGCTGGGCGCGCCGGCCACACCGACGCCGCTGGCGGGCGCGCCCGCGGCGCGCAGCGCGCGCTCCACCGCGGTCACGGCCTCGGCCAGCGTCGTCCAGGTCGCGCTAGCGCCGCCGCCCGAGATGAGGAGGTTGATGTGGATGGCCGCGGCGCCGGCCGGCGCCCGGGCGTCCGCGAGCGCGTAGCCGACGGCGGTCACGGTCGGCGCGGGCGGGGCCGTCGGCGTTTTCGCCGGCGCGCCGCCGAGATACACGGCGCCGCAGCCGGACAGCAGGGTGAGGACAGCGAGAGTGGCCGCTGCGGCCACGATCGTGCGCGGCTGCATCGGCCACCTCCCGAAAGCTGTGTCAGGCGGACAGGTAGGTTTTCAGATCCTTCAGGATGCGCGCCTTCGGCTGCGCGCCCACCCACAGA
>JAKASY010000055.1 GCA_021817625.1 Bacillota bacterium
CGCGCTGCCGAGGGCGTGACGCCGCGGGCACGTCGAAAGGCCTTGGCGAACGCTTCGGGCGACTCGTAGCCCCAGCGCAGCGCGACGTCCACCACCCTGGCGGAGGACGCGGCAAGCTCTTGCGCGGCCAGCGTCAGGCGGCGGTTGCGCACGTACTCGGCGACCGTGACACCCGTCAGCATGTGGAACGTGCGTTGGAAGTGAAACGGGGAGGAATGGGCGCGGCGCGCCACCTCGTCCATGTCGATCGGCTCGCCGAGGCGGCTCTTGATGTAGTCGACCGCATGGCGCATGCGGGTGAGCCAGTCGATCGCGCAACCTCCTCCGCACCGATCGTACGGACCGCCGTGCCGACGGTCCTGTTCGAGCGTGCGCTTCTCGGACCGGAGGCAAAGACCTCCAGCGTGCCACCGCGGGCGGCCAGGCGGGTCGGCGAACGTAGCGCGGCGTTCGACGCCGCGCCCTCTTTGAGGCGTTGAAGTCGCGGGACCGGGCTGTTATAATGGCGGTCGCCGCCGAAGTGGTGGAATTGGCAGACACGCGGTGTTCAGGGCGCCGTAGGCGTATGCCTGTGTGGGTTCGAGTCCCACCTTCGGCACCAGGCTTGTCGGGATGGCGGAACTGGCAGACGCATACGTTTGAGGGGCGTATGGGGCAACCCGTGGGGGTTCGAGTCCCCCTCCCGACACCAGTTTTTTTGCAGACGCCTCGTCCTTCTGGGACGAGGCGTCTTGCGCTTCAAGCGCCGGCGACTGCCGATACTCTCGACGCCCGGAAGGTCAGGCGCAGTGGGCCAGGTGCGAGCCGCCTCGTCGGACCGGGACCGCGCCTCTCGCCGGGCGACTCGCGCGCGTCGAACGGGCGCGTGCGCTCTTCGCGTCCAGGGCGCGTCGAAGGCCGAGTGGTCGACGGCATCCCGCCGTAGTGGCGGCGAGTGCGGTCGCCGCGACGGCCCAGGACCGGACGGGCGGAGCGTATGCGATGCCCCGCAGGCGAACGCGCGGGGCGATGGCTGGGCGCGCTACGTAGCCGGCGCCGCGCCCTCGCGAGCCACCCCAGATGCCGTACGAGGGAGGGGAGGCGTGTCGGAGAGCCAGACGGCGCCCATCTGGATCGCGGCGGCCGCGATCGTCGACGCGACGAGCGCCTGGCCCAGGCCCATGCGAGCAATCAGGAGGAGCACGCCGCCGATCGCGGCGATCCTCCCGCCGTTTACCGCGAGCTCCCGGCTGAGCACATAGCTCGCGCGCGTACGGGGGGCGTCCGGGTCTTCGTCCATGGCCCGGAGCACGTGCGTAGCGATGGGAATCTGGTAGAGCGGCGTGAAGAACGCCGTTGTCAACTGGAAGACGACGAGGACCCAAAGGCCCTGCCTCTCGGCCAGGAGCAGGGCGGCGGCGCTAAGACAGGCCGCGGCGCCAAGCCACATGGTCGGGCGCTCCCGCCGTGGGGGGAGGCGTCGCAGTACCAGCGCTCCCAGCGCGCCGGCCAGGGCGGCCGCCGCCGTGTAGGCGGCGAGGCCGCTCGCGCTGCGGGTCTGGAGGTAGATGAGGGCGACCAGGACGAAGCCGCCCGTCACGTCGCGCGCGCCACGCAGGCCGAGGGCGAGCCACTGGCGGCGGTAGCGGGGGCGCTCGCGCACCAAGCGCAGCGCGAGCGAGACCGGCAGGCCACCCACTCCCTCTCCCTCGGGCAGCCGACGGCTCAGAGCGAAGGCCAGGAGATAGAGCCCAAAGGCGGCGGCGAACACCACCTCGTAGCCCAGGCCGTGCGGCAGCCGGTCGATCACCACGCCCGCCACGAGCGGCAGCACCACACCGCCGACGGCCGTGAGCGCCTGGTTCGTGCCGTAGTAGAGCATGCGTTCGCGCGGCGGCAGGAGGTCGTAGACGAGCGTGTTGACGCTGAACCAGTACACGCCGCCTGCGACGCCGGCCAGGAGGCCCAGGGGAAGGACGAGGCCGGCGGTCGCCGGGCCGAGGACGAGAAGCAGGGCGTAGAGGGCGGCCGTGAGTCCGACGCCCGCGGAGAACAGGGCGCGCGGCGCGACGCGGCGCTTGAGTCCCCCGGCCCATACGGACGTGAGGCCGATGCCGACATACATGCCGAGGGTGTACAGGGCCATCGCGGTGACCCGGCCGCTCGAGACATACAGGAACAGGGAAACGAACACGCCCGTGAGGCTCGCCGCCATGGCGACCGTGAGGACGGCGGCGAGCAGGTTGCGCGCGGGCGGCGAGAGCGACTGGACGGGCAGCGCGTCGGGCAAGGCGACCGGGCGGCCGCTCACGACCGTGCCGCCGACCGGTGGCACCCGGCCCGGCGCGTAGCAGGCCGGGCGCCCCCGTCGGGCTGCCCGCGCGGCGCGCTGGGGGCCGCCCGGCGAATCGGGTGGGCAGGCCTGGTCATGGCGCCAGTGTACACGTGGACCACGCAAAGGGCGCGGCCACGCTGTCAGGTGGCCCGGCCCGGACCCGGGCGGAGGGGCCGGTCGCGTCGCTGTGGGCGAGGCGGTCGCGGGTCAAGCCCGAACTCTGGGGAGCGTGACGGCAGCAGCGATGCGCGGCATGCCTCCGTCCCGGACGGCGCCGCCCTGGAGGCCTTCCTCGACGGGGAAGCCGTCGCGGTGGGCCGGGGTGGCCGGGGATGCCAGGGGGCTGCAATCAGGGCGAGCGGCTGCCAGGCACGCCCTCCGTCATGGGTCGCCCACAGCTTGGCCCCGGCGACGGCCCATCCACACTGCCGGCTGACGAACCAGAGGGCTGTTACACCCGGCGGCAGCCGTCCTCCCACCGCCCGCCAGTGCACGCCGCCGTCGTGCGTCACCAGGAGGCCGCGCCTCCCAACCAGATAGCCGACGCGCGGGCTCAGGAACGAGACGGCCGGCGGCACGAGCTGCGCCTCCGCCACGATCACGCCAAGCCGCCACGATCGGCCGCCGTCTGTGGTGCGCTCGACGACCACACGCAGCCGCCGTCCTTCGAGCACGACCGGCAGAACGCCTTCGACGCCGAAGAACGCGGGCGCCATTGGATCCACGGCACCGCCCGAGACGTCGTAGCCCGGCGGGAGCGGCAGCTGCACATGGCGCCAGGTGCGACCCCCGTCCGAGCTGCGGTAGACATAGGTGCCAACGCCCGCGCCGTACCCGGTCATCCATGCTCCGGCCCGAGCGGTTACGCGCAGCCCGGTCTTGTCCGAGAGGGTCGGAGGGCTGGCGCTTCGCGGATTGCTCACGGCCACCTGACGCCACACCGCACTGCCCGACGCCAGTCGGTAGAGGGCCACCGGCTCCTGGAACGCGGCCGCCCCTGGGGTCGTGAGAAGGTAGGCGTTGCCACGCGGCCCGATGGCCAGCGCGAGCGGGTATATGTGCGCCGTATCGGCAAACGAGAGGGCCGAGGTGCCCTCTGGCGGCGGCACGATCGCGTTGCGCCACGTCCGACCGCCGTTCGCGGTGGAACTTACGGTCACGGCGCGGCCCGACCCGGTGTACGCGAGCCAGGCGCGCTCGGCATGTCGCACGGCGAGCAGCGGGCCGCCGCCCAAGAGCGCGCGGGCGGCGGCGGGAGGGGTTACGCATCGCCACGTCGCGCCGCCGTCCGTCGTGCGCAGGAGGGCGGTTCGCGTCAGGACCCATCCGGTGTGCGCGGAGACAAGGTCGGCCGCGAGCACCGCGCTGTCGCTGCGGGCCGCGCGAGCGCCCGGGCAGGAAGCGAAAGCCCGTGCGGCCCGCCTCGACACCGCACGGACGGGCTGCGTGACCGTTGCTCCTTGGGCGCCTGCCTGCGATGGCACGCTCGCGGCGATCGCGAGTACCGCGCCGGCGAGCGCGGATGTCACGGGCAGTCGGGTGAGCGGCCTCATACCCGTAGTTTCGCACCGCTTGGGGTGACGGCGGGGCTCCACAGCGGAGGCGTGAAAGTTGTTGCCCGAGCAGCGCCGGTGGGTAGGCGGCGCCGTCGCCCGTCATGCCACGGGGCGACGGCGCGCCCTGCCCGGCCCGCCGCGAATCGCTCCCTGTACGTGCCTCGCTCTCCACTGGCAGCGGCGGTCCGCTGCGCAAGCCGAGCTGCGCGTGGTCGGGCTCGTCAGCGCCACGAGGCTCTACCCGTTTCCATGCCTCCTGCCGCCGTCCGGTTGGTCGGGGCCCGTGATGCGGCTGGTGCGGAGCGTCTCGACTCCCCGCCCGTCACCCACGAGCACGAGGTCGGCCAAGCCGACGAACAGCCCGGTCTCCACCACGCCCGGAAGGCCCTTGAGCCTCGCCCCGAGCGCTCCCGGGTCGTGGATGGGCCCGAACGCGCAGTCGAGGATGTGGTGGCCCTCGTCCGTGACGAACGGCTGGCCGCCCTCCAGTCGAAGCCTCGGCACCCCGCCGGCCTGCGCTATGCGGACCGCCGTCGAGCGCCAGCCGAAGGCCACGACCTCGACGGGCACGCCGCGCGCCCCGAGGCGGTCAACGAGCTTTGAGCGATCGACGACGATGGCCCGCCTCTGGCAGCGGAGCGCGACCAGCTTCTCGCGCAGGAGCGCGCCGCCCCCGCCCTTGACCAGGTCGAGGTCGCGGGACACCTCGTCCGCGCCGTCGATGCCGAGGTCCAGCCCGGCGGGGTCGTCGATCGAGCCCAGAGGGATGCCGAGCTCGCCGGCGAGGCGCTCGGTGGCGCGGGACGTCGCTACGCCGCTCACGCGCAGGCCGGCGGCCACGCGCTCGGCCAGCGCCTTGAGCGTCCAGTGCACCGTGGAGCCCGTGCCCAGGCCCACCCGCATGCCGCTCTCCACAAGCGCGGCGGCGGCCTCGCCGGCCGCTCTCTTCCCGTCCACCGCGTCCCTGGGCCCCCTTCCTCATGCCGCCGCGGCGCTCCGACGTCGCGCGGCGGCCGGTGTCGGTCCGCTAGCCCGGCGACGCGGGAGGGGGCGGGTCCATGGCGCCCTCGGCGCAGAGGCGCTCCACGACCTCGGGCGCGAGCGGCTCGAGCGCTGCGGCGGCCGCGTTCTCCTCCGCCTGCAGCGGCGTTCGTGTGCCAGGGATCACGCAGGTCACGGCCTCGTCGGCGAGGCAGAACTGAAGGGCGCGCAGCGCGAACGGGGCGCCCGCGCCAACGATCGCCTCGATGCGGCGCACCTGGGTGACCACGCGGGACAGAACCGCGGGCGTGAACCAGTCGGCGCGCCAGTCGCCCTTGGCGAAGCGCGTGTCCACGCTGAACTTGCCTGAGAGGGCGCCGGAGGCGAGGGGCACGCGGGCGATGACGCCCGTGCCGTGCGCGCGGGCGACGGGGAAGAGGGCCGTGCGCGCGCGCTGATCGAGGATGTTGTAGACGACCTGCACGCTGTCGACACGCCCGCGCTCAATGGCGCCGTTGGCGTCGCCCGGCCGGTCGTCCGGCACGGAGATGCCGACGGCCCCGATCTTGCCCTGCGCGCGCAGGCGCTCCATCGTCTCGTGCCACTCGTCCGTCTCGTTCCACTCGTCGAGCCAGGTGTGGAACTGCAGCACGTCGACGCGCTCCGCACCGAGGTTGCGCAGGCTCTGCTCGCAGCTCTCGACAATGTAGGCGGGCGGATACACTTCGGCGATCGGCGTGCCGCGAGGCGGCGCCCAGCGGCCCGTCTTGGGCGGGATCTTGGTTGCGACCGCCACGCGGCCGCGGTCGCTGCGCTCGTCCAGCACCCGGCCGATGAGGCGCTCGCTGCGGCCGTCTCCGTACGCGAGGGCCGTGTCGATGAACGTGACGCCCAGGTCGAGGGCGCGGTGGAGCGCGGCCACCGACGCCTCGTCCTCTTGGGGGCCCCAGCCCGAACCGATGGCCCAGGCGCCGAAGCCGATGACCGACACCTCCGGGCCGCGACCGCCGAGCCTGCGCGCCTGCACCGCGCCACCTCCCCACGGACGTGCCGCCCGCCCCGGCCTTTCGCAACCGAGGCCGCGGCGAACGCCATCCCTGCGCCGTCATCCTACCATCGGATGGGCGCCTGTCCAGGGAAGGACGCCAGGGGGAAGCGCGCGGGAGCGGCCAAGGCACCGGGCAGACCGCGTCGAACTCAACCGGCATGGACCAGGAGCCAGGCAGCCGCGGGCATCGCCCGACCGCTCCGCCCCAAACCGCGGACGCTGCCCTGCGTCGCCTGGCGCGCGGGTTTGGCAGCGACGTGTTCGCCACGGACGACGGCTGGGTGGTGCGCGTGCCGCGCAGCGCGGCCGCACGCGCGCGCCAGGAGCGGGAGGCGAGGCTACTGGCCCTCCTGTCGAAGCGGCTTGCCGGGGTGCGCCTGCCGCGAGCGAGGCTCTTGCCTGCGTCGGACCGATGGCCCCTGGGCGCCTCGACGCATCCTTACATCGCCGGGCGAGCCGTCACGGTCGGGGATGGGGCGGGGGCGGCGGCCGACGCCCTGGCCCGGGCGCTCGCCCGCTTCCTCGCCGCCCTCCACGCCGTGCCCACGGCGTCGCTCGGTGTCGTCGGCCTCGGTGCCTGGCCGCCGTCCGCTTCCAGCCTCGGCGCCCTGCGGCGGGCGGTCGAGGGCCACGTGGCCGGAAGCGCCGGAAAACCGGCGGCGGAGCGTGTGGTCCGGGCGCTTGATCGGGCGGAGGCGGCGCTTGCCAGGGCAGCGTCCGAGCCTCCGGTGCTCGTGCACGGCGACCTGTGGTTCGGGAACCTGATCGTGGCCGGGGGGCGCCTGGTGGCCGTGATCGACTTCGAGGCCGCGGCCCTTGGCCCGCCGGCGGCCGACCTTGCCGTGCAGCGCTACCTCGGCGCGGCGTTCCACGATCGCGTTGCCTACGAGTACGGCCGTCTGACGGGGCGGGTGGCCGACCCGCAGCTCGAGGCGTGCCTGCTCCTTGTGCGGGAGGCCGAGGGCCTGGCGGACGGTGTGCGGGCCGGCGCGCCCGACCGCGATGCGGTGGGCAAGGTTGTGCGCGCGGCGCGAGCGGCCGCCCAAAGCTGGTTGGCAGCGACCGCCGAGCGGCGGTCTTGACGTGGCCGACCGATCGGGCCGAGGGTAGGGAGGGGGGAAGGTATGGCTGACGTGCGGCTTCGGCCGATGTCCGAGGACGCGTACACCGCTTGGCGCGGGCAGGCGGTGGCGGACTTCGCTCAGGGCCGCGAACGAAGCGCGGGCGTGACCGCGGTCGACGCCATGGCGGACGCGCAGGCAGAGTTTGACCGCCTGCTTCCCGCCGGGCTCGACACGCCCGGCACGCACCTGTTCACCGCCCTTGACGCCTGGAGCGGCGCGCCCGTCGGCATGGTCTGGCTGGCCGAGCGTGGCGATGGGGCGTCACGCCAGGGCTTCATCTACGACATCCTGGTTTCGCCGCAAGTGCGCGGCCAAGGGTACGGCCGCGCGCTCCTGAGCGCCGTCGAAGCGGAGGCGGCCCGCCTCGGCCTCCCGCGCATCGGCCTTCACGTGTTCGGGCACAACCACGTCGCCATCCGCCTCTACGAGACGTCTGGCTACGTGGTGACGAACCTCGTGATGGCCAAGGACCTCACGCCGGGGGCGGAGGACGCGGCGGCTAAGGAAGGATGAGAGAGGGGGGAGCGTGATGACGGAGGACGGTCTTGAGGCGGCCACCCTGGCGGGGGGCTGCTTCTGGTGCACGGAGGCGGTGTTCGAGGGCCTGCGCGGGGTGCGCTCGGTGCTCCCGGGCTACAGCGGCGGCCATGTGCCCAATCCCACGTACGAGCAGGTGTGCAGCGGCCGCACGGGGCACGCGGAGGCGGCGCAGATCCGCTTCGACCCGGCCGAGCTTTCGTTCGCCGACCTGCTGGAGGTGTTCTTCGCGGTGCACGACCCCACCACGGTCGACCGCCAGGGGCACGACCGGGGAAGCCAGTACCGCTCGGCCATCTTCTATCACGATGAGGGCCAGCGCGCTGCGGCCGAGCAGGTGATCGCGGGTCTTGAGCGCGATGCGCACTGGGAGGGCCGCGACGTCGTCACCCAGGTCGTGCCGTTCGAGGCCTTCTACCCGGCGGAGGACTACCATCGGGAGTACTTCCGGCGCAATCCCGAGCAGGGCTACTGCCGGCTCGTGATCGCGCCCAAGGTGGCGAAGTTCCGCAGCCGCTTCGGCAGCCGCGCCGTCACGACCAGGTAGGCCATTCGGCTGACGGCGCCGTCCGGAAGGCCTACACTTGCAGCGTGAACATGCTTGCGGTGGGGGCCGCTCTCGCAGCACTCGCGGTGGCGATCGGCGCCTTCGGCGCGCACGCCCTGCGCGGCCGCCTCGGTGAGCGGGCTGACGTGTACGAGACAGGCGTGCGCTACCACCTGGCGCACGCGCTGGCGCTCGTCGCGCTGGGCGTCTGGCAGCGCGCAGCGCCAGCGCCGCCCGGCCTCCTCGTGCCGGCTGCCTGGCTGTTCGTGGCTGGGATCGTGCTCTTCTCCGGCAGCCTGTACGGGCTCTCTGTGTGGAGGGTGCGCGGGCTCGGGCCGGTCACGCCGCTTGGCGGCCTGTGCTTTGTCGCCGGCTGGCTGGCGCTGGCGGCGGCGGCGCTCGGACGCTGACGACTGCACGCCATTTCCGACGTCCCTTGGGAGGTAGGCGTATGCGCTATTGGCCCGAAGGACCGCTGGTCGCGCCGGCGTGGCTCGACGCCCATCTGGGCCTCGCCGAGGTGGCCATCCTGGACTGCCGCTTCGAGCTGGCCGACCCGTCGGCAGGAGAGCGCGCGTATCGTGCCGGCATGTGCCGGGCG
>JAKASY010000056.1 GCA_021817625.1 Bacillota bacterium
CGTGAAGCTCGTCACCGGCGCCGGCAGCGCCACGTAGGTGTCGCCGAAGATCATGCCGAGCGCTCCCTCGATCGCCAGGCCGACCCCGTACGTCGCGAGGATCGAGAGGGCGATGCGGTCGACGCGCAGGCGGCGCAGGAACGTCCACTCGATGCCCAGGCCGAGCAGGAACACGGCGGGCATCGTGATCACGAGGCCCAGGTACAGGTTCATGTGCGCGTACTGGGCGAGCACGTAGCTGAGGTAGGCGCCCAGGATGACGAGCGACCCCTGGGCGACGTTGATGACCTCCATCACCCCGAACACCAGGGTGAGGCCGCAGGCCATGAGGGCGTAGATGCCGCCGTCCAGGATGCCGATCATGATCGCATAGAGGATGAAGTCCATCGCGGGCCCCCTCTCCTTGTCGGCTGGGACGGCGAGCGGCGGTGCGCGGGCGCGCGGTGGGGCGCGGGCGTTCACGGCGCGACCTCCCATACTCGGCTCGGCTGGCCGGGAATCGGGCTAGCGCTGGCCCTTGGCGCTTACGGCCAGTTGGGCTTGGGGAACTGCACCTTGCGGCCGCTCGCGATGAACGACGGGTAGACGAACTGGAGCTCGCCGTTCTGCCACTGGCCGATGTACGAGGGCGCGTCCGACATGCCCCAGCCGCCCTTGACGTAGTGCACCGGCCCCTGCACCGTCTGGAAGACGTGCGCGGGGTTCTCGATGTACGCCTTGAGGACGCTGTTGTTCAGGCTGTGGGTCGCCTTGACCGCCTGCTCCAGCACCTGCCCGACACTGAACGTCTCCGCCACGTCGGAGCTGATGGACACGGGCTTGCCGCCGAAGACGTTCTCGTACATGTGCACCATGAGGCTGTTCTGGTACGTCTTCAGGAACGGCGTCCAGCTGATCTCGACCATGATCCCCTGCGTCACCTTCGCGCCGCCCACGACCTTGAGCCACTGGTTGCCCTGGTCGGGACCCGCGGTGAACGTCAGGACCTGGGGGTTGTAGTGCTGCTGGCGGAAGGTGTTGACCATGGCCGCGGCGAGGTTGATGAGCGAGCCCACGACCACGACCTGGGCCTGGGAGTGCACGATCTTGAGGGCGATGGGCGTGAAGTCGGTGGTCTCGTCCGGGAAGACCTGGAAGGAGACCGTCTTGATCCCGGCCTTCTCCAGCATCTTCTGGCAAAGCTGGATCTGCGGCTCGGTGAACGGGTCCTGGTAGGTCGCGTAGGCGGCGGTCTTGGGCCGCTCCGACTTGGGCAGGCTGATCAGCCAGTCGGCGAAGTCGACCAGCTGGCTCTGCGTCGGTGACGAGACGTCGAACAGGTTCTGGTTGTGCTGCGCGAAGACGCTCGGGCCGCCGCCGTTGCCCTCGATGAACATGTAGCCGTAGCGGCGCGCGATGGCGGCTGCCGGCGGGTTGAGCAGGGTGGAGAAGGGGCCGAACAGCAGGTTTGCATGGTACTGGTTGACGAGGGCCTCGTAGTCGGTGGTGACCTGCGAGGGATCGGAGTTGTCGTTGAGGATCTTGAGCTCGACCTTGCGCCCGAGCAGCCCGCCGTGGCTGTTCACGTAGCTCTGCCAGAGCTTGTAGCCCTGGACGTTGGCCTGGCCGTCGGCGGAGAAGTCGCCGGTGAGCGAGCTCGACAGGCCGATGATGACGGGCGGCTGCGAGGCGCGCACGTGGCGGGCGGCGCCGACCGAGCCTCCGGCCGCGATAAGCCCTAGGGCGGCGGTGAGCGCCGCGCCGAGCCTGAGCCCGCGCCCGACATGGGGCACCAAGCGGATCGACATCCTGGTTCAAACCCCCCATCGCAAACTGTGGCGGCACACTGGGACCGGTCTTCCTGCGCGCCCGATGGCGCGCCGCGAAACGAGGCGGCATCACCCCCCTCGCCGCCCGGCGATCCCTCAGGCCAGGCGGTCCAAAAGCCAGTCGGCGGCCTGCGGCCGGTAGCGGTACGGCAGGTTGTTCACCACGTGGTTGCCCTCGGGGAAGAGCCACAGCTCCGCTCCGGGTGTCTCGCGCACCAGGCGCTCGGCGTCGGCGGGGTCGACCAGGCGGTCCTGGCCGCCCATGATCACGAGGAGCGGCACGCGGATGCGCGCCCCCGCGCCCTCCAGGCTGAAGGCGCGCAGCCGCTCGATCGCCTCCTCGCGGCTTGCGGCATGCAGGCGCGCCACGAACGCCGCCTGCGTGAGCGCCGGGCGGTGGTCGAAGCGGTCGGCGAAGTTGTAGGCGCCGGCCACGGCCACCGCGGCCCGCACGCGCGGCTCGTACGCGGCGGCGCGGGGCGCGTAGTAGCCGCCGAGGCTCACGCCCATAAGGCCAACGCGACGGGCATCGACGTCGCGACGGCTCTGCAGGAAGTCGATGGCGGCGGCCACGGCCACCTCGTAGTCGTGGCGCATGGGATAGTCGAACTCCATCTCTCCCTGTCCCGGCCCGTCGATGGCGAGCGTGGCGAGGCCGCGCTCGAGGAGGTCGTCCGCGTACGCGTGCAGCTCCTCCTTGACCGAGTCGAGGCCCGGGATGAGGATGACCACCGGTGGGCGCGCCGCGTGCCAAGGCCGGCGCAGGATGCCGGGCATGACCGCCCCCTCGTAAGGGATCTCCACGCGCTCGCCCGGCACCGAAAAGTGCGGCAGGGCCTCCTCGTAGACGCGCACGTTGTTCTCGTGGGCGCGGCGCAGCTCGTCCGGGCGCTCGACGAACAGGAACTTGCCGAAGTGGTAGGCCATCGCCGCCCGGAGGCCACAGGCCGCGGCGGTGCGGTAGTGCCCGCCCTCGAGGGCGGCGCGCATCAGGCCCTCGTGCTCCTCGCCCAGCTTCGACCAGCGCGCGCACCAGTCCGACCACGACGCGATCTCCGCCGTGACGCGCTGGAAGTCGTTGATGTCGACGCCGTTGGCGACGAAGCGCGGCGCCCAGTTGGCGATGGCCGAGGCCACCCGCTCGTCCGCGGTCTGCATAAGCCACCTCCTGCAAACGTTTGCCGCACACGTCTGCGGCAATCCTTGGCGGCAAACGTGTGCATCGTTCGCGAGCGGCAGGGCAAGTCCTTCCGACTCGTCCCTCTAGTTCGAACTTTCGACCTCGATCAGGTGGCGGACGGCGCGATCTCCGCACCGTTCAGGCGCACGCTCAGCCTCACCGGCACGGCCGCCGCCAGGCTGCGGGCGGCGTGGCAGGCTCGCTCGGCGTGGGCGGCGAGGCGTGACGCCGCGTCCGCCGCGGCGGGGCTGTCGAGGCGGAGGTCGACCGTGACCCAGCGCGCGGCGCCCCCGGGCCCGTCGAGCCCGAGCTTGTCGCGCCGGTCGATGGCGAAGCGCACCTCGGCCTCCGCCCCGAAGAGCGCCACGTCGTAGAGCGGCGCGAACCGCGCCACCTGGGTGAGCAGTCAGGTGCCGATGCCCGCCGCGAAGTACATGAGGGGCGTGGGCGCGCTGCCGCCGCCGCCGCGGGCCGGGGGCTCGTCGCTCGTCAGGACGAACGGCCCGGACCGGGCCTCCATGCGCACATCCTGCACGATCCGCGCCACCACGCGCGTGACGGACGGCGCCTCGGGGTCGGGCGCCGTGCGCACGGCCTCGCGGTCCTCCTCGTACACCGCCCGAAGGCGCACCCGGTCGACGACCTCCCGCCGCTCGGCCACCGCGATCCCTCCATCCGCCCGTCGTGCCCCTGCCTACCGTGCTCCGTCAGGGGGCCGCCAGGCGGTCGGCGATCCAGTCGGCCACGCGCGGCCGGTAGAGAGCGCTCAGGTTGTTGCACACGTGGCCGCCCTCCGGGTAATACAGGCGCTCGAACCGGCCGGCCGCCACGTGGCTCAGTGAGTTCGGGTTCTGGCGGTGGCGGTCGCGCCCACCCTCGAGCACCAGCACGGGCACCCGGATCTGATCCAGGACCGGCACGAGGTCGAAGGCGCGCGCCCTGTCCGTGGCCTCGCTCTCGTCGCGGCTCCAGGTGCGCACGGTGAAGGCCCGGCGGGAGAGTGCCGGCTGCACGGGCCACTCCTCGCGGTAGCGCGCGAAGCCGCCAAGCGCCGCGGCCGCCCGCACCGGGCCGCCGACGATGCTGCCGCGCAGGGCGAAGTATCCGCCCACCGACACCCCCACGAGGGCGACCCGCCGGCCGTCGACCCCACGGAACGCGGGGAGCGTGTCGAGCACCGCCGCGACCACACGCTCGAACGCCGGCTCCAGGGGGAGGAGGTCCTCGCTCTCGCCCTGGCCCGGTGCATCCAGGGCCAGGGTGGCGATGCCGCGCGCGGTGAGGTCGTCGCTGTAGGCGTGAAGCTCCTCCTTGACGGAGTCGAGGCCCGGGATGAGCACCGCGAGCGGTGCCCCCGCCGCCGGCACGCGCAGGTAGCCGGGCAGGCGGGCGGGCCCGAGGGGGATGGCCACCGGCATCGCCCGGGGAGAGAAGCGCGCCGCCGCACGCCGGTACCAGGCCACGCTGTCGCGCCGCGCCGCCTCGTAGGCCGGTCGGTCGTGGAGGAAGAGGTACTTGGCGAAGTGCGCGAGCAGCGAGGCCTGGCGCCAGGCGTCGCGCCCGGTGAGGCGGTGGCCCTGGCGGTCGGCGGCCCTGGCGCGCTCCGCGTACACGCGCCCGCGCTCGTGCCAGGCGGCGCACCAGTCCTGCCAGCGCTCCAGGCGGCCAAGGAGGTCGTCCACCTCGTGCGCGTGGACGCCGTTCGCGACAAAGCGCGATCGCCACGTGGCCACGGCCGCCTGGAGGCTCTCGTCCGCCGCGGCGGTGGTCACGCTCGGCCCTCCCCTCGTCGCAGAATGGCCGCGAGCCAGTCCGCGACGCTGTCCAGGCCGTACTCATCGAGGGCGTGGAAGGCCACGCCCGTCGGCGCCTGGGCATCGTCCTCGGCAGCAGCGACCAGCGCCACCGGGCGCGCCGCTGCGCGAAGGCCCAAGCGCAAAGAGCGCGCGCCGCCGCGCGTCGGCGCGGCCGGGACGACGACGGCCCCTGCGGGCCTCTCCCCCCGCACCGCCGAGAGCGCAAGCCCCGCGCCCGCCGCACCCCCCGCCCACACGCCGACGCACTCCGATCGGCCTTGGGCGAACACGCTCGCCGCGCGCACAAGCGCCTCGCCGGCCACCGGCCCGTCCCCGGCGGCGAGGTCCGCACTGAGCGTGGCGAGGCCGCGCACGAGGAGGCGTTCCTCGAGGCGTCCGAACTCCTCCTTGCCGGCGGTCGGCTCCGCCAGAAGGAGAACGACCGGGGCGCGGCGGCCGCCGCGTGCGGGACGGCGGACGTAGGCGGCCGCCGCGCGGCCCGGCAGGGCCACGGTGAGCGCTCGGGCGGGCGGCGTCAGGCGGCGGGCGATGCGCGCGTAGGCGGCGCGCGCCCGCTCGCGCGCCCGGCCCTCGCCGCGCCCCGAGAGCGCGAGGCGCATGAGGTGGCAAAGCGCCGCCCTGCGCCCGTAGTCGCACGCGCTGCGGCCGTGGCCGGAGGCCTCCGCCTCGGCGAGCAGGCGCTCGTACACGCGGGCGAGGGCGGTGAGCGCTGCGGCGGCCGGCGTGCCCGCGGCCACCGCCGCCTCCAGGCGGGCCAGGTCGTCACGGTCCATGCCGGCCTGAAGCCAGCGCGCCCGCATCTGCACCAAGCGCCCCGCGAGCCGCGCCGGCCGCCCGGCACCCAGCGCCTCCGGCTGGCTCACGGCCACCCGAACAGGCGGCTTGCCGTGCCGGAGAGCACGGCCTCGCCCTCGCCGCGATCCGCGAGGGCACGCTCCACGAGCGCCCGTGGCGTGGGCATCTCCATGTCGAAGGGGTAGTCGGTGCCGACCATCACGCGGTCGGCTCCGACCGTCTCGACCAGGTAGCGCAGCGCCTCGGGCCGGTACACGACGGCGTCGTACCAGAAGCGGCGCAGGTACGCGCTCGGCCGCTCCGCGCTGGTCGAGGTGCCGGCGCGCCCGGCCCCAAAGCCGTGGTCCAGACGGCCGATGCCGTAGGGCAGCGTGCCGCCGCCGTGGGCGAGCACAACCTTGAGCCCGGGGTGGCGGTCCAGCACGCCGCCGAAGATGAGCGTCGCCGCGGCCGTCCCCGTGGACAAGGGATTGCCGAGGAGGTTGCCGAGGCCGAAGCGATCCAGGAGGGCGTGCGGCAGGTTCGGGGGATGCAGGAACACCGGCTGGCCCAGGAGCTCGGCGGCCCGCCACACGGCCTCGAAGCGGGGCGCGTCGAGCGCCTCGCCGCTACCGTGCGTGGGCATGTGGACGCCGCGCAGGCCAAGCCCGACCGCCTCGCGCAGCGCGGCCTCCACCTCGGCCGGGGCCGCCGTCGGCAGCGTGGCCATCGCCGCCATGCGTCCGCCACTCCCGGCGATGGCCTCGGCCATCGCCTCGTTCATCCTGCGCGCGTAGGTGACCGCGGACGGGCCGTCGAGCGTGTCTCCCGTGGCGCTCACCCAGGGCGTGACCAGGACCCGGTCCACCCCCGCGGCCTCGACATGCGCGAGTGCCTTGGGCCAGTCGAGGATGGCGCTCGGCCCTGCGGCAGGCGCACGGCCCGGAAACGTGGCCGCGGGCCGGCCGTCCTCCCCTTCGCGCCACGTCACGCCGGGCAGGCGCCCCGCCCGCAGGTCCTCGGTCAGCCCCGGCGGCATGAGGTGAAAGTGCATGTCCACGACCAACGCGGCGGCCTCCCTCGGCTCGCTCTTCGCCGGGGCGTTCGCCAGCGCCGCCGCGCCTCCTGCGCCCGCCCTCAGGCGAGGGCGAACGGGTCCACGCCGAGTGGCGGCCGCGGCCATGGCCCGCGCCCGGCCTCGACGCGCGCGGCCACGTCCAGGACGACGCCGTCCTCGCCGGCGGGGGCCGCCACCTGCAGGCCGATGGGCAGCCCGTCCGGGCCCAGGGCGACGGGCACGGTGATCGCCGGCACGCGAAGCAGCGCGTAGACGCTCGTGTAGGCTCCACTGTCGTCGAGGTCGCGCGCCTGGGCCGCCTCGCTCTCCAGGGGCGCGACGGCGGGCAGCGTGGGGCTCAGGACCGCATCCACCGCCTCCTGCCGCAGGGAGCGGTGCCACACGCGCGTCAGCTCTTCCCGTACGCGCTGCGCCCGCACGTAGTCGGCGCCCGACATGATGCCGCCCGCGACGACGCGCGTGCGCATCGCGCGGCTGTATGCGTGCCAGCGCCCCGCAAGGCGTGCGGCGTGCACCTCGAGGGCCTCCGCGGCGATGAGGGCCAGCGCCGCGGCGTTGCCCACCGTCCAGGGAACGGGCGCTATGGGCACGAGCTCGACGCCCTCGGCCGCGACGCGGTCAAGGGCGGCGTCCACCGCGGCGCGTACCTCAGGCGTCGCGCCGCCAAGGTCGGCCACGCCGAGGCGCAACGGCCGGCTGCCGGCGCTCAGGGGCGCCCGGCCCGACAGGGCGTCGAACAGGAGCCGCGCGTCGTCCACCGTTCGGGTGATAAGGCCCACGTGATCCAGGCTGGTCGCCAGCGGCACGACGCCGGCGGCAGGCAGCGTGCCGTAGGTGGGCTTGAGGCCAACGCTGCCGCAGGCCGCGGCCGGACAGCGCACCGATCCGGCCGTATCCGTCCCGATCGCGCCGAAGCCGATGCCGGCGGCGATGGCGACGGCGCCGCCACTCGACGAGCCCGACGCGCTGCGCTCGGGATCCCAGGGATTGCGGGCCGGCCCGAAGTCGGGGTGGACGGTGCCGAACGCGTACTCGAGAAGGTTGTTCTTGCCGATGACGACGGCCCCGAGGCGACGCAGGCGCGCGACGATGTCGGCGTCCGTGTCCGCGGGCGCGTCGTCCGCGGCGGCCGACGCGCAGGTCGTGGCCGTGCCCGCGACCCGGATGTTGTCCTTCACGCACACCGGCACGCCGTCGAGCACGGAGCGCGCCTCGCCGCGCGCGTAGCGCTGCGCCGAGGCGTGGGCCTCGGCACGGGCGCTGTCCGACGTCACGAGCGTGAACGCGTTCAGGCGCCGGCCGAGGTCCTCCGCGAGCGCGAGGTGGCGCTCGACGACCTCCACGGGCGAGTGCTCGCCGGAGAGGTAGAGGGCGTGCAGGCGCGCGATGCCGCTCTCCGCCGTCGCCCGTGCCCCCTCTGCCGCCGCTTGCGGTCAGCCGTTCGACGGCGGACGCGGCCCTCCTTCCATCGGGCGGGCGGGTGGCCAGAGCGCGGCCGACCGCGCCTACCTTCGCGGTGGTAGGCCAGGTGCGATGAGCTGGCCCAACGCGCCCGAGCGCGAGGGCGCATACGACGCAGCACCGGAGTATGCGGCGGAGATTCGATGCGGCGCCGGGCGGCGGTACGTCACGACGCACCGGGCCACGCCGTCGACCAGCGGGACGAAGGCGCAGCCGCGGATCGGAACGCCGCCGTCGTAAAAGGCCACCGTGCCGACGGCGTTCCCCCGACGGAGGTCACGGAGGCGGTGTAGGTCACGGGGCGGCCGGTGGGCGCCGGATTCCTGGAGGACCAAAGGATGGTTGCCGTATTGGCCAGAACCGTGATCACGCCGCCGTTCGCGGTGCAGCCCGCCAGCACGGCGTCGCTGTCTCGAATCACCACGTGGCCGCCGTGCACGAACACGTCGGGGCAGAGCCCCATGCCGGCCGCGCCGCCGGGAATGCCGCTGCCGCCCGGCCCGCCACTGACGCGATTGTCCACGAAG
>JAKASY010000057.1 GCA_021817625.1 Bacillota bacterium
CGGTCGCCGCCCGCGAGCACGCTCGCGCCGTGGGGCGCGAACGTGGCGCCGTCGCGCTCCACGGAGACGACGACGGCGCCACCCGGCAGGCTGAGCTCGGCGAGCGAGCGGCCGACGGCAGGCGAGCGCGGTCCAAGGCGGACGGCCACGAAGGCGCCGGGGTCCGCCTGCGGCGCGTCCCGTCCCGCCCGGGCGACGAGGAGGGCGGTGGGGCTCGTGGCGTGGTAGAGGCGCATGAGCCCCTGGGCCGTGACCAGGCCGTCGACGCCGCCGCGGGCCGAGCGCACCGGCAGCACCTCTGTGGCCGTGAGCGCCATGAGGCGGATGGCCTCGTCCACGCTGTCGGACTCCTTGAGGACGGCGGGGGCGGGCGTCGCGAACCGGCCGACCGGCGCCTGCCACAGCCCCTCGGAGGCCGCCGGCGCGAGGTCCGCGAGGCCGACGAGGGCGGCCCCTCCCTCGCCGCCGCCCTGGACCAGGAGCGCCGGCAGCCTGCCTGCGGCGAGCACCCGATACGCCTCGCGCACCGGCGTGTCGGCCGGCAGGGGCGCGTGCACCGACTCCACCGCGCCGGCGACCGCCACCGCCTCGATCGGCCGCACGTCGTTGCCGCGCAGGATGCGGATCCCGCGCCGCGAGAGCCGCACCGTGTACATCGAGTCGGAGGCGAAGCGGGCGTAGCCGAAGTAGGCCACGGCGGCGGCCGCCATGACGAGCACGGTGAGGCGGTAGTCGCCCGTGATCTCGAGCAGGATGGTGATGGCGACGAACGGGGCCTGCGCGGCGGCGGCGAACACCGTGGCCATGCCAGCCACCGCGTACACCTGGGGGTGCGGCGCGAGCCCGGGCACGAGCGCGTGCAGGGCGATGCCATAGGCGCTGCCGAGCATTGAGCCCAGGAACAGCGAGGGGGCGAACACGCCGCCCGAGCCGCCCGCGCCGATCGTCACCATGGTGGCGACGTACTTGGCGGCGAGCAGGAGGGCGAGAAGGCCGATGGGCATGCCGCCGAGCAGGGCGCGGTGCATCGTCGGGTAGCCCACGCCCAGGATCTGCGGCAGAAAGAGGCCGATGACGCCGACGAGGAGGCCGCCCGCGGCGGCGCGCGCCCACGGCGAGGCGACCAGGCGCTCGGCCAGGACCTCGGCGCCGTCCAGGCCGCGGGCGTAGGCGAGGCCGACGCCCGCCCCGAGGGCGCCAAGGGCCAGGGCGGCCAGGACGGCGATCGGCGAAGAGGGCGCGTACGACGGGATGGCGAGCACCGCGCCGCTCCCCTCGATCGCGGAGAAGGTCGCCACGCCCGCCGCCGACGCGAGGAACACGGGCACCATGGCGCCGAGGCTGTACGTGCCAAGCACGACCTCGAGGCCGAAGAAGCCGCCGGCGATCGGGGCGTTGAACGTGGCGCCGATGCCGGCCGCGCTGCCACAGGCGAGGAGGAGGGCGATGGAGCGGTCGGGCAGGCGCAGGAGCTGGCCGAGGGTGGAGCCGAAGGCGGCGCCGATGAGGGCGATCGGACCCTCGCGCCCCACGCTGCCGCCGCTGCCGATCGTGATGGCCGGGGCGAGGATGCCGAACAGGCCGACCCTGGCGCGCAGGCGCCCGCCGCGCAGGGTGAGGGCCTCGAGGATCTGGGGGACGCCGTGCCCGCGCACCTCGCGCGCCACGGTCTGGGTGATCGTGGCCACGAGGAGCAGGCCCGCGGCGGGGGCGAGCGCCGCCGCCAGGTGGGGGAGAGGCGGCCGGAGGAGGCCTTCGGCAGCGCCGAAGGCCGCGTGCACCCAGGCGATCATCAGGCGGAAGAGCACGGCGCCGAGGCCGCCGACGACGCCGGTCGCGCCGGCCAGGGCGAGAAGCGCGAGCTCGCGCCCCGACCCCGCGAGCGCCGGGCGCGCGCGTGCCTCGTCCACGGGCGCCTGAGCCAAGCCGGCACCTCCCCCCGGGCCTCCCGGCCCGGCTCAGCCTATGCCCATCGGGGCCCGGCCTACCTTGCCACCCGGCCCGAGGCCGGCGGGCGCGATCCGCGGTATACTGCGTCTGGCAAGTCACGAGGGAGGGGTCGCGGCAGTGGCGCTGGTCGAGGAGGGCGCGGAGCGCAGGCTCCTCGTGCTTGGCGTGGCGCGGCGCGCCCCGGCCGAGGATCCGGAGGTCGGCGCCTACTACGCCGAGCTGGAGCGGCTGGCGGCAAGCGCCGGCGCGCGCGTCGTGGAGAGGCGTGTGCAGGTGCGCAGCCGCCCCGACCCGGTGACCTACGTCGGGCCGGGGTCCGCCGAGGAGGCGGCGGCGCTCATCGCGGCCCGCGCCGACGGCGCGGAGCCGGTCACGGGCGTCCTCCTGGCGGAGGAGGTCGCGCCCAGGGTGCTGGCCGAGCTGTCCGAACGCCTGCCCGTGCCCGTCGAGGACCGCACGCGCCTCATCCTGGGCATCTTCGCCGCGCGCGCCCGCTCGGCCGAAGGCCGCCTGCAGGTCGAGCTGGCGGAGCTGACATACGAGCTGCCGCGCCTCGCGGGCAGGCGGCGGGGCCTTTCGCGCCAGGCCGGCGGCATCGGCGTGCGGGGTGGCGCCGGCGAGAGCGCGCTCGAGCTCGACCGGCGGCGCCTGCGCCGGCGCATCGCGCAGCTTAGGCGCGAGGCGGCGAGCCTGCGCGACGAGCGGGCCGAGCGCCTGGGCGCGCGCGCCGACCTGCCGCGCATCGCCCTGGTCGGCTACACCAACGCCGGCAAGACCACCCTGCTCGGGGCGCTTGCGCGCCGGGACGAGGGCGGGCGCGACCGCCTGTTCGACACGCTCGACCCGACCACCAGGCGCATCCGCCACAGCGCGCTCGGCGAAGCCCTCCTCACCGACACCGTGGGCTTCGTGCGCGACCTGCCGCCCGGCCTGATCGACGCCTTCGAGGCGACCCTGGCCGAGGTGCGCGACGCCGACCTCCTCCTGCACGTGGTGGACGCCACGTCGCCCTCGGCGGAGGCGGAGGCGACCGCCGTGCGCGCCATCCTGGCCCGGATCGGCGCCGACCAGGTGCCCGAGATCCTGGTGGCGAGCCACGCGCCGCGTGGAGAGCTGCCGGCGCGTGCGGGCCTGCCGCCCGACGCCGTGGCGGTGGACTCCCCTTCGGGCGTCGGGCTCGACCGCCTGTTTGAGCGCATCGGCGAGGCCCTCGGAGAGGGTCGGGAGGCGGTCGTGCTCGAGGTGCCCGCGGACCGCTGGGACCTTGTGTCGTTCGCGCGCACGCGCGGGCCGGTGTCGCTCACGCAGCGCGACGACGGTGGGGTGCGCATGGTGGCGCGGCTCAGGACGGCCGACGCGGCGCGTCTGAGGCGCTCGCTCCACCGTGGCTGACGGCCGCCTGGCCGCCGCCCGGGCCCGCGCCGCGCACGCGGTCGAGCGGGCGCGGGGGCCGATCGAGGGCCGGGCCGACCGGCTCACGCTGCGCGTCCTCGCCGCCTTCCAGGCGGAGCGTCTCGCGGCCACCGACTTCTCGCCCTCGAGCGGCTACGGCTACGACGCGGTGGGGCGGGACAAGCTCGAGCGCGTATGGGCCCGCGTCCTCGGCGCCGAGGCGGCGCTCGTGCGCCCGCACATCGCCTCGGGCACGGCGGCGGTCGCCCACATGGTGTTCGGCGCCACGGCGCCGGGGGACGAGATCGTCGTGGCCACCGGGCAGCCCTACGACACCGTGGCCACCGTCCTCGAGGGCGCGCCCGGCTCGCTCGCCGAGTGGCGGGTCACAAGCCGCGTCCTGCCGTTCGCCCAGGGCACAGACCCGCGGGCTCTCGCACGCGCCCTCGGGCGGCGCACGCGCGTGGTCCTCATCCAGCGCTCGCGCGGCTACGACACGCGCCCGGCGCTTGACGTCGGGCGCATCGCCGCCATGGCCGAGGCGGTGCACCGGGCCCGCCCCGACGCCCTCGTCGCGATCGACAACTGCTACGGCGAGTTCGTGGAGGAGCGCGAGCCCACGGCCGCAGGGGCGGACCTGGCGGCCGGGTCGTGGACCAAGAACCCGGGCGGCGGCCTCGCCACCACCGGCGGCTACGTGGCCGGCCGTGCGGCCGCCGTGGCGCGCGCGGCCGCCCGCCTCACGGCGCCCGGCCAGGGGGCGGAGGTGGGGGCCGTGCCGGAGGGCCAGCGCCTCGCCTTCCAGGGCCTGCTCATGGCGCCGGGCGCCGTGGCCCAGGCCCTGCTCGCCGGCGTATACGCCTCCGCCCTGTTCGCCGCCCTCGGCTTCGACACCGAGCCGGCCCCGGGCGAGGGCGAGCGCTCGGACATCGTGACGAGCGTCCGGCTCGGCCGGCGCGACCTGGTGCTCGCCGCCCTCGCCGCCATCCAGGCGGCTTCGCCGGTCGATTCGGCCGCCGTGCCGGAGGCCGCGGACATGCCGGGCTACCCCGACCCGGTGGCCATGGCTGCGGGCACGTTCGTCCAGGGCGGCGGTCTCGAGCTCAGCGCCGACGCGCCCATGCGGCCCCCCTGGCAGCTGTTCGTGCAGGGCGGCCTGAGCCTGGCCGCGGCGCGCCACGCCCTCGACCGGGCGGCCGAGGCGGTGCTCGACGTGCAGTCCGAAGCGGGCGCCGACGCCCTGGAGGAGGAGGCCGCGGATGGCCGCATCTGAGGCGAGTGAGGGAACCAGCGCCCTTGTCCACCTGACGTTCATGGACCTGCTCGGACTGCCCAAGGAGGTCACCGTGCCGGGCGCGCGCCTGCCGGAGGCGCTCGCGCACGGCGTGGCCTTCGACGGCAGCGCCCTCGAGGGCTTTGCCCGCACGGCCGAGGCCGACATGCGCCTTCGCCCCGACGGCGCGAGCCGGGCGCGCCTCGTGCCGCTTCCCGGGCGCGAGGCGGGCGGGCACGAGCGCCTCGTGTGCGACATCGTCCTGCCCGACGGCGCGCCCTACGAGGGCTGCCCGCGCTCGCTCCTCAGGCGGCGCGTCGCCGACCTCGAGGCGGCAGGGCTCGAGATGCGGGTGGGGGCGGAGGTCGAGTTCTTCCTCCTGCCTGCGGGCGTCGACGCCGCGGCGATCGCCGCGCCGGAGGAGGCGGCCGGCTACTTCGACGCCACCCGCTCGAGCGCCGCGGAGGCGGCGCGCGGCGACCTCGTGGTGGCCCTGGAGGGCATGGGCGTACGGGTGGAGGCGAGCCACCACGAGGTGGCCCCCGCCCAGCACGAGATCGACCTCGCGGCCACGGCGCCGCTCGCCCTGGCCGACGCCGTCGCCACCCTGCGCTGGCTGGCGCGGGCGGCCGTGCCGGCCCGGGGCCTGCGCGCCACGTTCATGCCCAAGCCGTTTGGCGGCCTGAGCGGCAGCGGCCTCCACCTCGCGCTCACCCTGCGTCGCCGCGAGGGCATGAGGACGGGCGCGAGCGCCGAGCGCTTCGCCGCCGGCGTGCTCGCCCACGCGCCCGCCCTGTGCGCGCTCGCAAACCCCATCGTGAACTCGTACAAGCGCCTGGTTCCCGGCTACGAGGCGCCCCTCTACGCCACCTGGGCGCGCCACGACCGAAGCCCCCTCCTGCGTCTGATCGAGGACGACGGGCCGGAGGAGGGGGCGCTGCGCATCGAGTACCGCGGCCCCGACAGCGCCGCCAATCCCTATCTGCTCTTGTCCGCGCTGACCGGTTGCGGCCTGGACGGGGTGAAGCGGGAGCTTGCGCTGCCGCCCGCGGTCGAGGAGAGCCCCGGCCGCCTGCCCGGCGAGGAGCGTCGGCGCCGCGGCATCCGCCGCCTGCCGGTCGACCTGCGCGCGGCACTCGATGCGCTGAGCGCGGACGCGGTCGCGGTCGAGGCCCTGGGCGAGCGCATCGCCCAGCACCTGGCCGAAGCGCGGGCGATCGAGTGGGAGATCTACCAGGAGACCGTGCACGTGTGGGAGCGCGAGCAGTACCTGGACAGCCTCTAGCGCGCCTGGGCCCGGAGCGACGGCGGTCGCGCGCGCTCGGACGCGCCAGTCGGCTCATGGGCGGGGGCCCGCCCGCGGGCGTCGCGCCACAGGTCTGGGTCTGGCTCCTTGCCCATGGCCGCAGGGAGCACGACGTGCCGTCGACGGCGGGCCTGCTCGCGTAAGGGACCGGCCCTCGTCCTCAGACGCCCCGCAGGCGCAGGCGCGGGCCGAGGCGCCCGAGCGCCAGCCGCCCGGCCTCCTCGGACGTGAGCACTCCAAGGGCGAGCCACGGGTAGACGGTGAGGTTCAGCTGCTCGAAGCCGTTCGACGTGCCGGCGATCAGCGCCAGGGCGAGGAACAGGACGAACACGCCCAGGCGGTCGTCGGGCGGGGCGTGCGCGCGCAGCACCCGGAGGAAGACGCTCAGGCCCATGAGGAGGAACAGGAGCAGTCCCACGGGCCCCGTCTCGATGAGCAGGGCGGCGTAGTTGTCGTCGGCGTAGAAGCGGTGGGGCACGCCCGGCGCGCTTTGGTGGAAGACGCGCGCGGCGCCGCTGCCGAAGGTGCCGAGGCCCGTGCCGAGCGGGCGGTGGCGGGCGAGAGAGGCCGCCAGCCGCAGCGTCTCCAGGCGGCCCGCCTTGGCGGAGTGGCGGATGGTCGTGCGCGCCGTCGCCGTCACGGCGCGGTGCTTGGCATGCGGCTGGCCGACGATGCCGACGGCCAGGAGAAGGGCGGCGAGGAAGACGCCGACGCGCTCGCCCGCGCCGCGCGCGGCGATGAAGTACACGACCATCGCCACCCCGGCCACGATCCAGGCGGTGCGGCTGTACGAGAACAGGACCATGGCCAGGAAGAAGCCGCATAGCACGAGGACCAGGGGGAGGGGCCGCAGACCGCTCGCGCGAAAGCGCGCGTAGGTGAGCACGAGCGCGATCGCCCCGAGCTCGCCGAAGATGTTCGGGTTGTTCACGAGGCCATAGGGTCGGCCACGGTTCACGGCGCTGATCGGCTCCGTCTGCCACGGTCCCGGCAAAAGGAAGTGCTGGCCGTGGCCCGTGGCCATGCCGATGAGACCCTGCAGGCCAACGACGGCGATGGCCGCGATGGCGATGGGCACGGCGCGCGGCCAGAAGTCCGCCGACGGCCCGTCACCGCTGGCCACCAGGCGGCGCACCGACGCGTAGAGCAGCCAGAACAGGAACAGGTCGCGGATCTCCAGAAGGGCGCCGCCGACGCGCACGTGGGCGTGCACCGTGGCCACAAGGCCGATGACGATGAACGCGAGTCCCCAGACTTCGATCGCGTTCAGGCCGAGCACCGTGCGCGGGTGGAGGATCAGCACGCGCAGGGCGAGGGTGAACACGACCACGTCGGCGACGAAGTGCAGCGGCAGGGGCGAGGCCGTGGCGATGAGCGTGCGAAAGGGCATGTAGGCGAGGAGGAAGGCGAGGCCGGTCTCGGGCTCCCACACGGCGGGCAGGAGCGCCACGAGGGCCAGGGCCGACAGGCCGAGCCCGAGGGTGTGGTGGGCGTGGCCGACGAACGTGGCAGCAAGGCCAAGAACCAGCGCGACGGCCAGCCAGACGGCGCGCGGCAACACGACTCCCCTTCCTGGACCGGGGTTAGACGCTGCGGTAGATGCCGACCACCTGGCCGATCACCCGGGCCTCGCGCGCCGGGATGGGCGGGTAGGCCGGGTTCTCGGCCTCGAGCCACGGGCCGTCCGGGCGCAGGCGAAGACGCTTCACCGTGGCCTCCTCGCCCAGTAGGGCGACGACCACCGCACCGCTCGGCGCGTCCTCGCCGGCCTCGACCACCACGAAGTCGCCATCGCGGATGCCGGCGCCGACCATGCTGTCACCACGCACGCGCAGCGCGAACGAGCGCGCCGACGCCGCGTCGTCCGGCACGGTCACGCTGCCCTCGAACTCCTCCGTGGCCAAAAGCGGCGAGCCGGCCGGCACGCGCCCGAGCACGCGCACGCTCGCGACCGCGCCAAGGCCGAGGTCGCGCCGGGGCACGAGGAACTCGATGGCGCGGGCGTGGTGGGCCGAGCGGCGTATGTAGCCGCGGCGCTCCAGCTGGTGAAGGTGCTGGTGCACCGTGGCGGTCGAGCGCAGGCCGAGGGTGGCGCACAGCTCCCGCACGGACGGCGCGTAGCCCGTGCGGGCGATGCCCTCCTCGAGGGCGGCCAGGATGTCGCGCTGACGCGGCGTGAGGTCGTCGCCCCCCCGCGGTCTCCTGCGCCTCGCACGAGCTTCCATAACGCCAAACTAGCATGCGCCGGCTGGGCGGTCAAAGCCGGGGCGGCCGGAGCGCGCCCCGGGCCGTTCGCTAGCGAAGCGCGCGCTCCGCTCTCCGGATCGCCAAGCGGACGAGTTCACCGCACTTGCGGGCGGGCACCTCGCCCCAACCCTGGCGTCGCACGGTCTCGTACACGCCGAGCTCGCGGGCCAGATCCACCTTCAAGGCTTCGCTCATCCGTCGCGCCATCTGCGTCGCCTCCCTTTCGTAGCGAAACAGGCTTAATATGCGCAGGTGCAGAAACCTCACCCGGCAGCGGGGCGCGACGAGGGGGGCGGGCGATGGCCGGAGCGACGATGTGCGTGGTCGAGGCGGTCGGGGGCGGCGCGCTGCGCCTGTCCCGCCGGCCCCTGCCCGAGCCGGGGCCGGGGGAGGCCCGCCTGCGCGTGGCCTTTTGCGGCGTCAACCACCTCGACCGGATGATCGCGGAGATCGGAA
>JAKASY010000058.1 GCA_021817625.1 Bacillota bacterium
GGCCGGACGCGCTCGGGAGGGCACCGTCCGCCGCCAGCGTGTACAGGGTCTCCGCGGTGCCCAGGGAGTCGAGGACCTCGCCGGGCGCGCGCACGCCGGCGGCCCAGGCGCCCACCGCGTGGTCGTGGCCGCCGATAGCCACGATCGCGTCGAGATGGCGCGCCACGCCGGGCAGCGCCGACGGCAGGAGGGGCCCCAGCACGCTGCCCGCGGGCCGCACGCGCGCGAGCGCCGCCGCGTCGCCTCCTACGGCGCGCGCCCAGTCGCCCTGCCACTCGCCGCTGAGCGGCGACCAGAGGTGGGTGCGGGAGGCCTGCGACGGGCTCATGGCCGCCACGCCGCAGAGCGCGTACGCCACGTACTCGCTCAGGCTCACCCAGGTGCGCATGCGCTGCATGACACTCGGGGCATGGTCGCAGAGCCAGGCCCAGTGGAAGAGGGTGTGGATGGCGTCCTGGGGAAGGCCGCACACCGCGTAGGTGGCGGGCGCGTCGTGCTCGGCCCGAAAGCGGTCGCCCCGCTCCGAGCGCCGCCGCGCGTACCAGGCGAGGGCCGGGTAGAGGGGGCGGCCGGCCGCGTCAAGGGCCACGCCCTCCTCGCCCACCGACGCCGCGGCGATCGCCCGCACGCGCCCTCCCGGCACGGCCGCGACCGCCTCCGCCACGAGGGCTTGTACGAGCGCGAGCACGGCCTCGGGCTCGTGCACGGGCCCGAAGCCGTCGCTCCCCACGGGCGTGGGCGCGCGCGCCAGCCGCCGCGCGCCGTCGGCGGCCAGGGCGACCGCCTTCACGTGCGTGGTGCCGACGTCGAGGCCGACGTACAGGTCCAGGGCCGCGCTCACCTCCCTCCCAGGGCAGGGTAGGACGCGGGCACGGCGCGCACGTCGACGCGGCCTGCCAGCGCCTCGACCTGTGGCCGCCCCGGCACGCCGGGCTCGAGGCGCTCGGCGTTGAGGGCGCCGGCCGCGGTGGCGAGGGCGAGGGCCTCGGGCACGTGCCGGCCCTCGAGGCGCCCGGCCACGAGGGCGGCCAGGAAGGCGTCGCCCGAGCCGGTGGCGTTGCAGGCGCGGACGCGCGCAGCCTCGGCCCGCCACACCCCGTCGCGCGTGAACGCGAGCGCGCCCTCGCTGCCCTGGGTGACCACCACGAGGCCAACGCCGCCGGCCAAGAGCCGCCCGGCGATGGCGGCAAGCGACACGTCCGGCCCGAGCGCCGCGAACTCCTCGCGGTTCACCTTGACGATGTCTGGTGCCGCCGAAAGCGCGGCGGCGAGAGGCGGCCCGTGGGCGTCGAGCGCCACGAGCGGGGCCCCGGCCGCCCGGGCGCGCCGCGTCCAGACGGCGTACACGTCCTCCGGCACGGCGGGCGGCAGGCTTCCCGCCAGGACCAGCGCGTCCCCCCGGGCGGCGCGCGCGAGCGCGGCCCGCTCCAGCGCCGCGAGCTCGCTGGCGGCGACCTCCGGTCCCCGGCCGTTGATCACGGTGGCGCCGTGCTCGGGGTCGACCAGGACGGTGCACACCCGGCTCTCGCCGGCCGTGGCCACCCACGTGGCGCGCAGGCCCTCCGCCCGCGCCAAGGCGCGCGCCCGCCGGCCGGCGGCGCCGCCGGCGAGGCCGACGACGCGCGCCACAAGGCCGAGCGAGGCCAGCACCCGTGCGGCGTTCACGGCCTTGCCGCCGGCGCTCTCGAGCTCGCGCGCGGTGACGTGCACCCGGCCCGGCGTGAGGCGGGTGAGCTCGAGCGTGCGGTCCAGGGCCGTGTTGAGCGACACGGCCGTGACGGCCGGCCGCCGCGTCCGCGCCACCGCCGCGCCGGGACGAGCGGCGCTAGCCCGCGTGGCCGAGAGCGGCGAGCACGGGCTCCGGGTCGGGCAGGCTGCCGTCCGGCGAATACCAGGCGTAGAGCACCTTTCGCCCCGAGCCGATGGCGAACGCCGCGCGGCCCGCCACGCCGTGATGGCCCATCACGTCGTCGATGGCAACGCCGTACGGGCCGGACACCTCATGGTTGAAGTCGCTGAGCATCGGGAACGGCGCCCCGCAGTGCTGCGCGAACGCCTTGAGGGCCGGGCTGGGATCGATGCTGACGCCGAAGACCTCGGCGCCCGCCGCCTTGAACGACCCGTAGAGGGCCGCGAAGCGGCGCACCTGCCGCTCTCACCCGCCGGTGAAGGCAAACAGGAAGAAGTGCAGGACCACCGGGCCGCGCTCGACCGCTTCCGACAGCCGGACCGTGCCGCCCTCGCTCGAAGGCAGCTCGAAGTCCGGCGCCACGTCGCCGACCGACAGCAAGCTGAAGCCCCCCTTCCGCCGCCCGTCGATGGGCGGCCTTGCCAGGGCTTCGACAGCCGCGCTGGCGCGCCTGCCAGCCGTGCTGCCGCCGCTCGGCGCCACCTAGGTGGCGCCGTCCTCGCCAGCGGTGGCGAGCCCGGGCGCAACGCGGCCGCGCGCGAGGGTCAGGCCGCCGCTCAGGAGGGCCCCTGCCGCGCCGAACACGCCGAAGGCGCCTGCCACCCCCGCCACCAGCGGCAGCGCTCCCGCTAGGAGGGCGCTCAGCGACTGGGAGGCGGCGAGGGCGGCACTCTGCGCGGCGAGCGTGCGGCCGAGGCGGGCGTCCGCCACGAGCGTCTGGAAGAGCACCTGGCTGCGGATCTGGAAGAGGCCCGTCGCCACGCCGGCCGCCGCCTGCAGCCCGAAAGCCCAGGCCAGGCTCGGCGCCAGGGCGAGGCCGGCCGTGAGCAGACAGAACGCGGCGACGCACGCCCCCACGGCCGACGCGCCCGGCGCGAAGCCCCGCCGTGCCGCTAGGAGGGAGGCGAGGATCACGCCGGCGGACAGCGAGGCCTCCAGGAGCCCAACCGCCGCGGCGCCGCCGTGGAGCACGACCCGCACGAACGGCACCATGAGCACCGCGAACACCATGTCCGTGGAGCCGGCGATGGCGTTCAGGGCGGTGAGGAGGCGAAGCATCCCGTCCTCGCGGATCATGCGCCAGCCCACGGCGAGGGCGTGCCCGTACGGCTCGAGGCGACGGGCCGCGGCGACCGCGCCGGCAGCGTGGGGCAGGGCCGCCACGAGCGCCGCGCTCAGGGCGTACGTGACGGCGTCGACGGCCATGGAGGACGGCGCGCCGAAGCGGGCGATGAACAGGCCCCCCGCCGCGGGGCCCACGAGGTACATGACCTCGAGGCCGCCGGCCAGGAGAGCGTTCGCCCGGGCGAGCCGCTCGGGTGCCACGATGCGGGCCAGGACCGCGTAGGCCGCGGGCGTGTAGGGCGTCGTGCAGACCGCCGTCGCGAGGAGGACCGCGTAGAGAAGCCACGGCGGCAGGGCGCCGTGAGCGGCCGCCGCCACGGGCGCGGCGGCAAGCGCAGCGCGCGCGAGGTCGAGGGCGACCATGAGGCGGCGGCGGTCGACGCGGTCGGTGAGCGGGGCAAGGAGCGAGCCCGACATGGCCGTGACCGCGCGACGCCCGAACCACAGCACACCGAGCGCCCAGGGCGAGTGCGTGTCGGCGAACACGAGCCAGCTCACGGCGATGAAGAAGAAGCCGTCGCCGAAACGGCTCAGGGTCTGGGACAGCCAGAGGAGCCCGTATGTGCGTCTCACCATAGACTCGTTCGTCCGCATCCCTGCCGCTCCTGCGCTGTGGGCGGGGCCTAGCGCGCGCGCCCGGTCCCCAGGGTGTTGGGCAGTCTTGGTGGCGCAGCTAAGGGCGCAGACGGCCACTGCGACCGCATGCACTGCCGGAGGCGACATGGAGTTCCCTTGGGGCGGGCGGCGCCAAACCGGCAGGACGGCCGTATCGCCGCCCCTGCTGGCAATCGCCACCTCGCGCACTGCCCCGGGGCGGCAGTGTTCGCCCTTTCGGCCGGCTACTTCCCGCCGTTCGATTTTGCGGCGGCAGCTAGGCGGAAGGTGACTGCGGGACCCAGCGCCTGATTGCTGTCCAGGCCGGCGAGCGCATACACTCCGGGCGGCCATGCGGCGGACACCGGGTACAGCGCCAGCGCCCCGACATTGGGCAGGAAGGCGAGCGGCACGGCGTCGGACCCCGTGGTGGCCACCCGCTCCACCATGTAGCCCACGGGCGGGTCGCCGAGCGCGGGGGCTGAGACCGAGAGCTCCGCGGCTCCGTTATCCCCGGCAAGCACCCGGACGGAAGGCGCCTTCATGTTCGTCACCACTGTCAGTGCGCCGGCCTGGCCGGTCACAGCAAGCTCGCCGCTCGGGCTGTTCAAGGAGGCCGTGATGTTGGTGATCGCATAGCCGCTGGGCCACAAGCGCGCCTGGAATCTGGCCGTGTACCTTCCCGTGCCGTCAGGCTCCACGGGCGGCGCACCGCCCACGACATCGGCGCCCGCCTCGGTCGAGGCCGTGAGCGTCGTGCCGTCCGGCAGGTGGACGCGGACGCCAAACGGGTCCACGAAGGTCGTCGTGAGGGTGATCGGCTGTCCCGCCAGGACGAACGGCGACTGCTGGGACTCGACGCACACCTGGGCGCCATCCACGGTGCCTCCGGGCTCCATATTGGGGAGGGCGTCCCTGGCGGTCAGCACGTAGCGACCGGCACGGCGGTTCTCGTAATACACGGTGTGATCGGCCGGCCACCAGAGCCCGCTTATGACGTCGCCCTGTGAGGTGAGGAGGAATGAGCCGCCGCCGCCGCCATCGTCGAGGCGGAGCGCCGCGCCGACGGTGCCGTAGGGCGGCGGCGGCCCGGGCCACGCACCGCCGGCCTGGGTGACGGCCGAAACCTGGAGGGGAATGGGCTTGCCCGCTTCGGATGGCGTCACGACCAGCGGATGGACGGCGTCGACGCGGGCCCCTCCCGACCAGAGGGCGTAGCCGGCAAGCGAGGGCGTCCCCGGCGGGATCGTTTAGGGAGTGCGCCTGGGCGCTGGAAACCAGCTGCCCCAGGGAGCCAGGGCGGCCGTACCCGTGCTGCCGCCCCACATGAGCGCCATGCCCGGAAACAGAGGGCTTAGGGCGATGTGGGCGCCTGCGGACCGGTACAGCCAGGCAACCAGAGAGGTGCCCCCCCTGTCGAGCGGCGGCAGCAGGGGCGAGAGCGGGTAGCGCAGGGTGGGCACACCCGAGGGCGCGTCCACCCGGTTGGAGACCACGAGCGTATAGCTGATCTGCTGAAAGGCGACGTTTCGGGCCAGGATCTGGGCGACGCCGAATGCGCCGTCGGCCACGGTGCGCCGGCCCTCGACCGACCCGCCGCCGGAATAGTCGAGGTTCAGAGGCCCGGCCACCTCGGAGGTGATCGCCCGCAGGTCGGCCTGGGTGGGCGGTCCAGCCGGTGCGCCGTCGGCGGCAAAGGTATGGAGCAGGGACAGCCCGGGCGTCTGACGCGGCGCTGGGCAGCCCTCCTCGACGACGAAGTGACCCCCCGCCGCGGCGATGGGCAGGGCGCAGCCGGGCTCCAGCGGCAGCGCGACCGTGTACACGTGGTGCTGGCGCTCGTTCAGGACCCAAAGCGTTGCGCCGGCGACGGCGCCGACCGCCTGTCCCGTTCCCGCCATCGAAAAGGGCAGCTCGGGCTTGGGGAGCGGCACGTTCCAGGCGACGCGCCCCTGCGGCGTGTACTCGCGCATCGCGGTGGCGCCCTGAGTGTCCGCGGCCTCCACAAACACGTTGCCGTCCGGCGCGAACACGGGGGCCACCTCGCCTGCCGACTCGAGGGCGGTGGCAAAACCCGCGCCGTAGGCGGCCAGCGGCACAAGCCGAGGTATACAGGCAGCGCGCAGACTGTCGTACGGAACTGGGTTCGCGGACATGCCGCCGAACCCGTGGACGCCTGCCTGCACCCGAATGGGGCAGTACGGCTCGGCGGCCGCCGATGGCGGGGGCGACGCCGCCACCCCACCCGAAAGGGCCATGCTCCCGGCCATGAGCCCGCACCCCAGGAGGGAAGCGATCCGGTCGAACCTCGATCGAGCCACACCATGCCCCCTCCGGCGCCTCGCTTCAGCCTAGGAGCGATCTGCGATCGCGTCCATGGAAGACGCTGGGCCCGCGGGCAAGGGCGGCCAAAGGCCGGAAGCGGCGCCCGAGGGCGCACACACCTGAGGCCGGGCGAAGTGCGCCCGGCCCGCCGGTCGAGCCGTCCGTCGCGGACTACGACGCGGGCGCCGCTGCCGTGCCCGCCTGGTCCAGCACGCCGGCCCGCACCAGGGCCGCGCGCAGCGAGCGAACCTGGGCCTCGTCGGCGGCGATGAGGGGGAGCCGCGGCCGCCCGGCCGGAAGGCCGAGAAGGGTGAGCGCCGCCTTGAGCAGGATCGGGCTTGTGGTGGCGAACAGGGCGCGCGCCACGGGAAGCGTCGCGAGGTGCAGGCGGCTAGCCGCGGGCAGGTCTCCCGCGCGCAGCGCGGCGATCATCTCGCCGATCTGGCGGCCGACCACGTGGGAGGCGACCGAGACCACGCCGTCCGCGCCCATCGCCACCATAGAGAACGTAGCCGCGTCCTCGCCGGACATGACGCGGAACCCCGTCGGCCGCCCGGCCAGGAGGTCGGCCACCTGGCCCATGTCGGCGTTCGCCTCCTTGATGGCCGCCACGGTGGGGACGTCCTGGGCGAGGCGAAGGGTGGTGTCCGCGGCCATGTTCACGGCGGTGCGGCTGGGGACGTTGTAGAGCATGATCGGCAGGTCGGTCGCCTCGGCCACCATGGCGAAGTGGCGGTAGAGCGCCTCCTGGGGGGGCTTGTTGTAGTAGGGCGTGACGACCAGGAGGCCGTGCACGCCGCGCTCGGCCGCGGCCCGGCTCAGGCGCACGGTGGCGGCCGTGTCGTAGGTGCCCGTCGAGGCCCACACCGCAGCGCTGTCGCCGACGCTGTCCAGGCAGGCGTCCCACAGGGCGAGGCGCTCGTCCGTCGTGAGGACCGCGCCCTCGCCCGTCGTGCCGCACACCACGAGCCCGTCCGTGCCATGGGCGAGCAGGTGGCGACAAAGCTTCGAGGCTCCCACCGTGTCCACGTGGTCGTCATCGTCGAACGGGGTGGCCATGGCCGTCAGCACGGGGCCCCAAAGACCGTTCATCGCCTTTCCCTCCTCGCTCAGGACTCACCGCCCTAGGGTGGCGGTGGGCCGTATCGTAGTATAAAAACGCGCGTGCGCCAACGTCCCGTCGGTTTGACGCGGCGCACATAGGCTGCCGCGCGGGAGGAGGAGGCCGTTTGACAGGGCCAGAGGCCTGGGCGTTCGTGAAGATGCACGGCCTGGGCAACGACTACCTGTTTCTTGATGCCTTCGACCGCCCGGACGACCTTCCCCCGCCCGACGTCGTCCGAGCGGCGAGCGACCGGCACACCGGCATCGGCTCGGATGGCGTGATCGCGGTGCTGCCAAGCGCCAGCGCGGACATGCGCATGCGCATCTGGAACGCCGACGGCAGCGAGGCGGAGATGTGCGGCAACGGCCTGCGCTGCGCCGTGAAGCTCGCGTACGAGCATGGCCGGGTGGCGAGGGGCGCACCCTCGTGCCGGGTCGAGACCGGCGCAGGCGTGCTCGAGACGTGGCCGGTGTGGGAGGGGGAGCGCGTCGTCGCCTGTCGCGAGGAGATGGGCGTGCCACGCCTCCTTTGGGCCGACGGCGGCGAGCGCGGCGAGCGCAACGTCACCTGGCGGCGCCCGGGCGAGGGCGCCGATCGCTCCTGGCCCGCCGTCGCGGTGTCCATGGGCAACCCCCACCTCGTCCTGTTCCTCCAGGGCGACGGCGCGGACGACCCCGACGTGCTGGCGGACGGTCCCGTGCTCGAGCGCCATCCCCTCTTCCCCCAGCGGGTGAACGTGGGCTTCGCCCGCATCACCGGGCCGGCGGACGTGGAGCTCGCGGTGTGGGAGCGCGGCAGCGGCGCCACCAGGGCCTGCGGCACCGGCGCGGCCGCGTGCCTCGCCGCCGGCGTGGCCACCGGTCGCCTGCCCGGGCGGGCGCGCGTAACCCTGCCTGGCGGCACCCTGACGGCCGAGTGGCCCGACCGGGGCGCAAGCCTGTACCTCACCGGCCCGGCCCAAAGCGTGGGCCTGTGCCGGTTCGAGCCGTCCTGACGCCGAAGGAGTGACGTCATGCAGCCCGCCGCCCGCATCCTGAGCGCTCCCCCCTACCCGTTCGCCGCCCTGAACCGGGCCGCCGCCGAGATGCGCGCGCGCGGCAGAAGCGTCATCAGCCTCGGTGTCGGCGACCCCGACACGCCGCCGCCGCCCCAGGCGTACGCGGCCCTGCGCGCCGCCCTGGAGATGCCCGGCGGGCACCGCTACCCCGACTACGCCGGGAGCGACCGCTTCCGCGCCGCGGTCGCCGCGTACTACGGGCGCCGCTTCGGCCTCATGCCCGACCCCGGGCGCGAGGTGGTCGGCCTCATCGGCTCCAAGGAGGGCCTCGCGCACCTCCTCTGGGCGCTCGTCGGCCCGGGCGACGCCGTGCTCGTGCCCGATCCCGCCTACCCCGTCTACGCTGCCCACACGCGCTTCGCCGGCGCCGAGCCCTACGCGCTGCCGCTTCTGCCCGAGCGCCAGTTCCTGCCTGACCTGTCGGCGGTGCCGGCGGCGGTTCTCGAGCG
>JAKASY010000059.1 GCA_021817625.1 Bacillota bacterium
CCTGGGGGAGCGCACGGCCCAGCACCTGACGGAGGCGCGGGCGATCGAGTGGGAGATCCACCAGGAGAGGGTGCACGCCTAGGAGCGCGAGCAGTACCTGGACAGCTTGCAGGATGTCTTGCCCGGCGGCGAAGGCGCTCACCGGCACGGCCGCGCCGGCCGGGCGGGCGGCGGTAGGCGCGCAGGCCGCGCTCGCCCGTGACCGTCCTTTCGGACGCGCCGCTGTCCTCGGTCGTGCCTTCCAGCCCGGCAGGAACGCGTCGGGGCGGCGCGAAAGGTGGCGCCAGGGTCGGCGCCCGGTCCATTCTCCCGTCCGGCCAACGGGTGCCCGCCCGTGTGGTGGGTATTGTCGTGCGCAGGGAGGAGGAGTCCGATGCCGCGCATAGCCTATCCGGATCTCGCATCGATCGGAGATCCGGAAATCCGTGCCTATCTGGAGACCGCCCGCACCCGCAGCACGCCGCGGCCCGAAAGCCAGGCGATCCGCGCCCACAACCCGGCGGTGATCCGCGCCTTTTCGCAGGCCTGGGAGCTCACGTTCCATGGCGGCGTCCTGGAGCACCGAGTCAAGGAGCTGTGCCGCGTGTATGTGTCCCAGTCGCTCGACTGCGGCTACTGAGGGGCGCAGCGCTCTGCCCAGGCTGGGCAGCAGGGGTTGTCCGAGGAGGCGTACTCGGAGGTTTTGCAATTCGCAGACTCCGATCGCTTTAGCGCGCGCGAGAAGGCGGCGCTCACCTACACGAGCGCCATCCTGTGGAATCCAGACCTCGCCGACGACGCACTGTGGGACTCCTTGTAGCAGCACTTCACGGTTCCCGAGATCGTGGAGCTGGGATTCTTCGTCGCGCTCACCTCGGGCCAGCAGCGGTGGATCAAGACCCTAGGCATCCGCAACGGCGAGTTTCTCGCTGACACGCGCACGGGCCTGTCCCCGGCGTTGCAAGAGCCCGGGGGCGAGGCGCGCCCGGGCACGGCCGGCGCGCCGGCTTCATGACGGCGCCGAACAGGCCGGCTCAAGCGGGCCGGCAGGCGCGCTCGCCGCGCTCGCCATCGGCAGGGGCGGCGGGGGCGGGTGTGCAACCAGGCTGGGCGGCTGCGCGGCGGCTCCAGCGCCCGGAATCCAGGACGCAAGGGGGGCGGCGGGATGTCGGGACGAGGTGAGGGCCAGCTGGACCTGCGCCCGGTGCCCGGCGCGGAGCGCGGCGCACGGCTGTTCGAGGCCCTGGGCGCCGTGTGTTCAGGCGATCGATTGTGGGTCGACGGCGACGGTGAGCCGGAGCGTCTGTACATGGCCCTTCTCGAGTCGGGCTACAAGTTCTCTCTCGCCGAGCGCGCGACCGATCGCTGGCGGCTTCGCGTGGACGGCGCCGACTACCATCCCCAGGGCATGGGCGTGGGCCTTCACAGCCTCGTGGTCGATCCGGCTGCGCCCTGGCTCGTCGCCTGCGACCGGCGGGACGCGCTCTTCGCCATCGATTCCGCGCACGGGAGCGTCGGGCTGCGCGTGAACGTCGGCGGGGCGCCGTCCCACGTCGCCATGCACCCGCAGGGCACGTCGGTGGCGGTGGCCAACTTTGCGCAAGGCAGTGTGCTCCACGTCCATCTCGACGACCTCCTGGCCGCCGGCCTACCGGCGGACGGAGCGGACGCCACCTCCGCTGCGCTGCCCGGCCCCGGCGTCGTGCACAGCCTGCCCATCGGCTGCGGTCCGCATCTCCCCGCGTTCTCGGCCGACGGGCGGTTCGTGTGCGCCACGGGCACCGTGTCCGGCGATGTGGCGGTCATCGACGTCGAGGGCGAGCGGGTGGTCGACGTCCTGCCCGTCGGGCACGAGCCCCACGATCCGATCTTCTCGCCCGACGGGGAGCGGGTGTTCGTGGCGGTTTCCGGCCAGTCGGAGGTGGCGGTCGTCGCCCTGCCGCCGCGTGGGCGGTCGGGGCGGCGGGGTCGCCCGAAGGTGGCGGGCCGCATCGCCGTCGGGCGTGGCCCGAGCCATCTGGCATGGACGCCCGATGGCGCCCGCCTGGTGGTTGCCAACGCCTACGACGCGAGCGTGAGCGTTCTCTGCGCCGATGCGACCGAGGCCTGCGGTTACCGGCTCGAGGGTCGCGTCGCCGCGGGTCGCGGCGCCCACGTGCCCGAGGTGACCGCCGACGGAGCCCTCCTCGTCGTGGCAAACTTCCTGGACGACACGCTCAGCCTGATCGAACTCGCCACCGGCCGGACGCGCGCGACAGTGCCGGTGGGCCCGTATCCGCATTCGTTCGGCCTGTCGCCGGATGGACGGCTCGCCGTGGTTGCGTGCTGGGGCGGGGAGGAGAGCTACATCGTCTCGCTGGCCGACGGCAGGGTTGCGGGCACGGTGCCCACGGGGCCGGGAAGCTCGCACGTCGCGTTCTCGCCCTCGGGCGCGGTCGCGTACGTGACGAGCAGCCTGGCCGATACGATCAGCGTCGTCGATCTGGCGCAGCAGCGCGTGATCCGCACCGTGATGGGTGGGCGGCCGCTACCGCCGCGCAAGGCTGCGTGCGGCCCGGCCTAGCAAATCCCTTGCACAGTGGTGCGCGCCTCCTGGCTGCGCTGAGAGGGTCACGTGTCCATGGGGCGGAGTGGCATCTACGCCGCTGAGACCAAGAACTGACGCAAGGCATTACGTGGCGGCCACGATGTCTGGCACATGAAGCAGCGTGGGCGCACACGGCCGCAGACCCGCCCCCTTTGCCACCGTGTCCCGAACCACCAACTCCGTCGGCGAGCGCGCCGCCCGAACCTCGGTCCGTCACACGAACACCCAAGACCACGCGTCGGCTGGAGTGCCGGTAGGATTGGTCGATGGCGGAACGAATGCCTTCGGCAAGAATCGCGACAAGGAGGGGCCCATGGATCAGTCGCTCTTCGTCGCCGGCGTCGACGCTGCGCCGGACACGCCTTCACAAGCGCTCGAAACGGCCCTCACGGCGCTCTCGGACCAGCTCAGGGCCCTACGCTCCGCTACGGGCCGTGTGCTCCGCGCCAGGGATGGCATGGACGTTCTCGCGCTGCGCGCCCGGGTGCCGTCGCTGCCGGACGTCCTCGACGCTACCCGGCTCGCCGTCGCAGATGCCCAGGCGGCGCTTTCGGCCACGCCGCCCGGCGCGGCACTGAGCGAGCGTTACCCCCAGGCCCTCGAAGCTGAGTTCCGGCGCGCCGGCCTCGAGTTCGAGGGAGCGTTTCCCGAATACGAGATCTTCCCCCTGACCGTACGGGTCAACGTGGATGGCGAGAGCGTGCGGATCGGACGGCGCACCGTTCAGACGCTCGACCCCCGCGCCGCCGCACTCGCGGTACAGAAGGATCACCGCCGCCTGCACGGGTCGAGCTTCAACGCCCCACGCTTTCTCGACGCTCTGGCGCTGTGCTATGACGCGCTCTCCGGCGGCCAGTCGGGCAGTCCCGTGCCGCTCATCGACGTCTACCGCCTGCTCAGCGCTCGCACGGGCGCTACCGGGTACACACGTCAGGAGTTCGCGTTCGACATCTACCGGGTCCGCCGTCAGTCTGACCTCATCGTGAAGGGCCGCACAGTCGAATTCAGCCACGGCAAGTCGGGTACGCAGTTCGCCGTGCCGCGAGCGCAGGGGGGCGCGGAGATCTTCAGAGCGCTGGTCTTGCGGAAGGCGCTGCCCGGTGGCTGACCCAGTGGCCGCGCGCGCGTTCGTCGACCCCGCAGGCCTCGTCGCGTTCTGGCGCCAGGCCTACCTCGAAGACTACGTGCGCGATGGCGGCGCCTCGGTGAAGTGGCTGCGCGGCAGCGAGGGCAGCGGCAAGACGCGCGTGCTGGAAGCCGTGGAGGACACGGCGCGCCAGCTCGGCTACACGACCGCCCGGATCGACGCCGGAACCGTGCCCCTCGGGCGCTTCGACGAAGTGTACCGGGCCGTCATGCGTGAGATGCCCGTCGAGCGTCTCGCCCAAGCCGTGGCCCAGCGGGCGGCTCGTGCCGTGGGCGCCGCCCCTTGGTCCGCCGGCGGCCAGCTGAGCGTCCAGGACTACCTTGTCCACGAGGGCCGGCCCCTTGCCGCCATCGAGGACGGCCTCGCCCGCTGCCTCGATTTTCTGTACGCCAGTCACGAGCTCGAGCCCCCGGTCGCGGCCGCGGCGCGTCGCCTGGCCCTCCCCTACCTCACGGGCAGCGACGTCGCTCGCACCGAAGCCGCCGCCGCCGCGCGCTGGCTGCGTGGGGAGCGCCTACCAGCCGCGGAGCGGCGGCGCACAGGCATCTACCTTGCCGTGGATCGCTACAGCGCGCGTGACATCCTGCGGTCGCTCCTGTTCCTGATGCGCATGTGCGGCATGCCGGGCATGGTCTGGACGGTCGACGGACTGGAGCGCTTGCTCGTGACCCGCCGCCTCGAGCGCCTGGACGGAGCTGGGGCCTCACCTCCCACCGCCGTCCGCTATACGGCCACGAGGCGCCTCGACGCGTACGAGGGGATCCGCGAGCTCATTGACGAGACGGGGTCCCTCCCTGGCCTCCTCGTCGTCTACGCGGGGCGCCCGGAGGCGTTCGACGATGAGCGCGCCGGCCTTATCACCTACCCGGCCCTGGCGATGCGCGTTCAGACGGAGGTCGAGGCCGACGCGATCAATCCGTATAACGATGTGCAGGACCTGGACCGCCTGTGGCAGAGCGACTGGCCGCGCCACCAGCGCGCCCTGGTGACGGCCTACCGCAACGGCGCCGACGTGGCAGAGCTCGACCTCTCGACCGCGCTGGCCAGCGCGCACATCTCACCCGTGCGGCGCTTGGTGGAGCTACTTACGGCAGGCAGCAGCACGGGGGACGGTGTCGCCCATGCCTGAGACATCGCGCGTCGTCGTCGAGCACCTGCGCTCGGGGGTGCCCTCACCGGAGGTCGCTGCCGCCCTGAGCGGCGCCCGTGAACCCCTCCTCCAGGCGCTCGAGCGCGACATGGAGGCACGGTCCCAGGGCGACTCGACGCGGCCGTTTCAGACGATCACCGCAAACTACGGCGATGGCAAGAGCCACGTTCTCAACGCCCTATGGCTCAGGGCGCGTCAGCGCGGCTGGCTGGTCAGCACGGCAACCGTGAGCCGCGAGTCGCCGCTGGATCAGGTCGAGCGCGTGTACCGCAAGGTGGCCGCCCGCACATTCATGCCCGGGGTCGGCCGACCGGGCCTGGGTCCCCTGCTTGACGCGGTGAGCGTACGCCCCGACACCGTGGAGCGCCTCATGGCCCAGGCGTGGCGCGACCTCCACCCCAAGGTGGCACTGGCACTGGAGGCGCGCCTGCGCGGTCGCGGCGACCCCGTAACGGTGGACGAGGACCTGCATGGGTACCGGCGCTCGGTGGCGGACATCCGCCGCGCCTACCACGAGCGTACCGGCGACGCGCCGCCGAAGGTCGATCGGTACCGAGTCGGCGAGCACGCCTTCGACTACTTTCGCCTCGTCGACGCGCTGGTCCACGCCCTCGAGCTGCCGGGCTGGCTCCTCCTGTTCGACGAGGTGGAGATGGTGGCGAGCCTCGGGCGCCTGGGCCGAGCGCGCTCGTACGCGTTCATAGGCCAGGTGACCGACGGGCGCCTCCTCCCACATGCGTTCAGCGTCTGGATGGTGTCCACGAACTTCCGCACGCGCGTGGTGGACGAGCTGGACGATGCGGCGAATCTACCGGCCTGGCTGGCCGAGCGCGGACACGAGGGGCTTGTGCGCCAGGTGGCCCGTCCGCTCGCCGCTCTGGTAGGTGCCGCGGCCCTGCCGCCGCTCGGCGCCGATGACCTACGGCGCACGTTCGAGGCCATCCTTGCCGCCCACGCGGCCGCCCTCTCCTGGCAGCCGCCGCTCGACGGCGCGGCCCTCCTCGAACGCATCCGCGCCCAGATGCCGGAGCGGGACGCCAAGGTGCGCCAGCTCGTGCGCGCCGCAGTGCAGTACCTCGACCTCCTGCAGCGCTACGGCACCGAGCCCCGCCTGGTCGTAAGGTCGGTGGCCGAGGCCACGGTGCGGCCCGAAGAGGAGGAGCCGCCGGAAGGCACGGTGGTGTCCCGCGACTGGCCGGACGCCTGAGATGAGCCGGGCGGAGCGTGACGCCCAGGTCGAGCGCGTCTTCGGCGCCCTCGGTACGCCCGTCATCCTGCCCAAGGGCCTCGTGCAGGAGGTGCCTGCCTTGGCGCGCGTCCCGCGCTACGTGGCAGAGTTCCTCCTGGCTCGGCAGCGCGACCCCGCCGCTGCCGTGGGTCAAGTCGCCGACTACGTCGGCCAACTTCACCCGGCGCCCGAGGACCGCTCGGAGTGGCGCTATCGCCTGGTGCGCGACAACCGTCTACGTCTCCTCGACGAGATCCTGGTGCAAGTGGACGTGTACCACGGCGTCTACACGACGCGCATCCCATCGATTGACCTCACCGTCCTCGTCGACAGCGACGTGGTCGAGGCGCACAAACAGCTCTTGTCCGGCGGTCTCTGGGGCTTGTGCGAGCTTACGAGGGAACCCGATCCCGGTGCGGACGACGGGGGCTACCTCGTGCAGCTGAGGGACTTTCACCCCGTCCAGGTGCGGGCGCGCCTCGACCCGTTCGTCGACAACCGCTTCTACTTCACGACGGCCGACTGGATCGACCTCCTGCTCGTCTCGTCGGGATACGACCCGGACGTCATGGTCGAGGACTGCCCCGACGACGGTGCCGCTTTGCGCCGCAAGCTGCTCCTCCTGTGCCGGCTTGCGCCTGCCGTCGAACCGAGCCTCCACCTTCTGGAGCTCGGGCCGCGCAATACGGGCAAGACATACCTCCTGCGCAGCCTCTCGAGCCGCGTGTTCGTGCTGTCGGGGGCGAGAGGCACGCCGGCCAGCCTGTTCGTCAACTTGACGACCCGCGCACCGGGCATCCTCGTGAACCGCGCCGTGGCCGTGTTCGACGAGGTGGCGCGCCTCGATCTTGGCAGCGCGGAGACCGCGGCCACCATGAAGGACTACCTCGAGGCCGGCCGCTTCACCCGCGGCGGTCTGGCCTTCACGACCGCTTGCTCGTCGGTGTTCCTCGGCAACATCGACGTGGACCAGGGTCAGCCCGCGCGCCGATACCGCAGCCTGGTCGACCCACTGCCCCCAGATCTGCGGGACGCAGCCTTCCTCGACCGCATCCACGGCTACCTGCCGGGTTGGGAGATTCCCAAGATGCGGCCGGCCTCGTTTGCGCAAGGTGTCGGCTTCATCTCGGACTACTTCGGCGAGGCTCTGGTGCGCCTGCGCGACCTGCCGTTCGAGAGTGCCTTTCGCGAAATGGCCGGCGCGTACGACCTCGAGCCGGGCATGACCCAGCGCGACCGCGTCGCCGTGGAGCGCGTCGCCCGTGCCCTGCTGAAGCTCGTGTTCCCCCACGGTCGCACGGACGCCCCCGGCGACGAGACGGTTGTTGCGGCGATCCTGTCAGTGGCTGGGGAGTTGCGCCAGCGCATCCACGGCGCGCTTGTGCGGTTGGCGCCAGGTGAGTACCAGGAGCGCGCGATCGGCTATGCGGGCGCGCCGCCCACCCCTGCCGCCGACCTTGCGCTGGGGGAGCGCGCGGACGCCCGCCTATCCGTTGCACCCGGTGCCGCCTACTATCTCGACATCGGCGTCGAGGGCATGGAGGGCGGCGGGGAGATCCGGGCCATAGAGGTGACCGTGCTGCCCGCACCAGGGCTACACGTGCACGGCGACGCAGCGGTGGCGCGCGTGGCACGAATGGTCCGCGACTACTTACAGGCGCATATGGCCCTCCTCTCCCTGCCCACTGGCTGGCTCGACGAGCGCGGCCTGGCCGTCCAGGTTCCCGAGAGTGTGCGCGACCCGGAGGCGGCGGCCCTCGCCATCCTGATCGCCATGGCGAGCGCGCTACGCAAGGTGCGGGCGGATCGTCCGCGGGTGGCCGTTGGCGCGGCGACGCTTCACGGCCGACTCGACTGCCCGCCGGACCTTGCCGCACGGCTGCGCGGCCTGCCGCCGGGCGTGCACCTGGCCCTGCCGACGGCGGCGGTGCTGCTCGGCATCGACGTGAGCCGCTACCGTTTGGTCGAAGACTTCGAGGCAGCGCTCCAGCTGTGACGGTGCAGCCAACTGACCGGCGTGGTGAAGGCATAAGCCGGTCGGCCGAACACTTGGAGTGCGAGCGGACGCAGCCTTCGGGCCCGATCATGCCCAAATCGAAGTTACCCGCCTGGATTAGTCGGGCAAGGCCTCCACCTAGCCTCGCAAGGCCCGATGCTGACACCATCAGCAACATCACGTGCAACCCGTGAAAGTGGCGCCGATGTGCCCAAACTGCCACGGCCGCGACCTGCGCGCAGCCAGGAACGACGCCGCAACGGGCGCCCGATCTGTCAACCAGATCAAGCGCTGCCGATGGTGCGCCCGCTCTGGTGCCGCCCGCGACGCGGGCTGCCCCCGAGTCGGAGGCATCGGATGCCTCGCGCTCCAGGTCGTGAAGGTAGTCGGTCCACAAATGCCTAGCCTCGATTTCCACGTGTC
>JAKASY010000060.1 GCA_021817625.1 Bacillota bacterium
CTGACCTTGTACTTTGGAAACCTCGTGTGTTCGTTCACGAGCCCCATGCCGATAAAGCAGCTGAAACGCATAGCAGTAAGTATGAGGCGCGTGGGAAAGTAAGAGGGAACTCCGAGAGAAGGTGACCTAATGTTCGTTCCGCCGCCGCCAGGAGGCCCGCAGCTAGACTACGAGGTGGGCAAGGCCATCCAACAGGACGTTGAGGCTCAGATTGAGCTCCGCCATGAGCTGGCCGAGGCGCGAAGCGAGCAGCCCCAGGGCACGGGCGGCCTGTGGGCCTGGCTGCGAGCGCGGCTGGGTCGGCGATGAACACCCAGGCCGTGTGACACGCAATCCGCCTGAGAGGGGCCAGCCAAATCGGCTGGTCCCTGGCTTCTTCGATGCGGACCCTGGCCGGCCACCGGTACCGTCGCAAACAAGAAACGTCTTGGACAGAGCGAATAAAGAAAGGGCCGGCGACGCGTGCTGCGCCGCCGGCCGGTCCGCTCGGCCTTAGCTCTTCGAAATGACGCCGACGACCATGGCGGCAATCAGGACGCCGTTTGCGTTCATCACGCCAACCGTGACGATCTGGCTCGCCGCGCTCAGGTGGGCGCTCGCGTTCCACGGCGGCAGGAGCTTCACGACCGTGTCCGGCAGGACCTCGACGTTCACCGCCTGGGCGGGGTTGCCGTTCTGCGCCGGCACCTCGACGGTCAGCAGCTGGCCTGTCGAGGGATCCTGGCTGCTCAGGTTCTGGTCGCTCGTGAGCGTGCCCTTGACCACCGTGGGCGTGATCACGATCAGATCGGCCACGAGGTTGCCGCTACTGTCGAAGTGGAACCAGACCTGCGCGCTCACGCCGGCCAGGAGGAAGCTCGCGTCGGCCGCGTACGGGCCCACCTGGACGGTCGTCTGGCCGTTTACCGTGATCTGAAGCGGCAGGCCGCTGGCGTTCAGGTTCAACGTGCCGGGCAGGTTCGTCGCGTCGACCGTGGACGCCACCTGCCCGCCGATCTCAAAGTCGTTCTGGAGGACCGCGTTGAGCGCGCTCTGGCTGGTGCTCGTCGAGGGGCTGCCGCTTGCCGCCTGGGCCAGGGCGGGGAGCCCGGCCGAGCCGAACAGCAAAGGCACCGCCACCGCCGCGGCCGCCAAAAGCCTTCTGCTCGCCTGCAACTTCATCTGTCCACACTCCCGGGCTCCTGAGGAAAAGCTCGAAGCCGTGTCGAGGTATGCACAATACGGGCTGTCCATGACGGGAACCTGATCTCGAAGGCGGCGACCCGCCTCATCGACGTACTATTCGCACCCGTCGACCCGGATGTGGGGGCCGCGTCGCGCTCCCGGCTACAGACGCGACAGGCGCGCCGCCTTGCGCTCGAGGCGGTCCAGGAAATCGGCGGTGCGGGCGAGGTAGCGCTCGTGGTCGCCGACGGCGATGCGCTCGATGCCGTCCTCGGCCACCACAGAGAAGCGCAGGCGACGGCCCTCGACGGACTCGAGGCGGACCGTGATGCGGGCGTCGCTGCCCACCGGCGTCGGCGCCAGGTGGCGCAGGTCGATGTGCGTGCCCAGGGAGATGAAGCCCTCGTCCAGGTATGGCGTGATCGCGGCCACGGCTGCCTGCTCCACGCCGAGGATGAGCATGGGCGTCGCGTACGCGCGCACCCCCGGATTCCCCAGGGCGTCGGCGGAGAGCTCGCGGCTGACCGGCACGGCCAGCGTGTGCTCGAGACCCACGGGGATCTTCGGAAAGGGTGGCGGACCGACGGCCATGGTTCACTCTCCTTCGACATGGACGGCGCCCGACGGGGCGCAGCGTGCTGCGGTTCGCCGCCCGCCCGGTCGGTTCCTCCGCCGCGTGGCGTGGGCCGCCTTAGCGTGCGCGTGCGCGCGTGCGCGAACCCGCGCCACAGCGGACGAATGGCGGCCCGGGCGCGCTCGCCGCGCCCGGACCGTCGCCCCCGCTCAGCGCGCCGGGTTCCAGTACATCGCGAACTGGGCCGTGAGCGCGCTTCCCTGGCCGTCCGGGCCGAGGCCTGCGGGCACGGTGAACGTGTATGTCGCGTAGCCGGCCAGGCTGGCGCGCAGGGAGAAGGTCGCGGTGCCGTGGCCGCCGGTCGTGGCGTTGCCGGGTGTGACGTTGCCGCCGTGCGGCGCGGTGGCCGTCACGGGCACGCCGCCGATCGGGATGCCGTAGGCGTCGAGCACGGCCGCTGCGACGCTCACGCTGTGGCCCACCCGGTCGGTGCCCGGCGCCTGCGCGCGCACGACCACGAGCCTGGCGGGCGTGAGGGCGGTGACGATCGCCTGGGCGAGGCGCGCGACGTCCGGCGTGCCGAGGCCGGTCACCGGATTCCAGCCCGGTCCGGCGTGAAAGCCGATGTTGTTGCCCTGGGTGACGGGCGTGAACACCTCGGGGGCGGCGCCGTTCGCGAACGTGTAGAGGAGCGGCATGACCTCGGACCCGAGCGGCGCCCCGATCTCGCTCTCGATGTCCGCCAGGAAGCCGGCCCACGTCGGGGCGCTGGCGCTCGTGCCGCCGTAGGCCTGGCTCTTGCCGTCGAGGATCGTGACGTAGCCGGGGTACGTGGCGGCGAGGGCGACGTCGGGCACGCCGCGGAACGGCTCGCTCCAGAACGCGCCGAGGCCGGGCGCGACCTGCCAGGTGGGCCGCACGTAGTAGCGGGAGTAGCCGCCCGTGCTGGCCGATGGGGCGCTGATGTTGCCGAGGGAGAACGAGCCGTCCGGCGACCACGCCGTCTGGGCGGCGATCTGGCCGGTGGCGGGATCCACCGCCATGTCGGTGCCGCCGACCGCGAGCACGAACGGGCTCGAGGCGGGAACGTTGACGCCCGTGTGCAGGCCGTCGGCGCGCGAGCCGGTGTCGCCGGAGGAGGCGATGCAGGTGATGCCCTCCTGGGCCGCGGCGTCGAACAGGGTCTCGAAGGGGTTGAAGAAGCCGTTCGGCACGTCCGTCTCGGGGATGCCCCACGACATGCTGATGATGCTCACCTTGGCGTCCTGGAGCGCCGTGATGAGGGCGTCGAACACGCCCTGGGCGGTGGCCGCGTCGTACACGTAGATGTGCGAGCCCGGCGCCGTGCCGCCGACCCGCTCCACGTCGAGCGTGGCCTCCGTGCCGCCGTCCCCGCTCTGCGGCGTGCCGTCGACGGGGATGACCGTGACCTTGGGCGGCACGGTCTCGCCCATCTGCTGGAAGTAGCTCTGGACGTCAGACAGAAGGAAGCTGTTCCAGATGACGATGCCCACGCCGACGCCGTGGCCGTTGTCGCCGGCGGCGAGGAGCGGCGTCAGGTCGTAGGCGCTGTTCACCTGAGCCGCGGTGTAGGGCTTGAGGCTCGCGACCGGGCCGGTGACCTGCACGGGCAGCGAGGCGCCCGTGGCGTAGACCGGCGTCGGCTCGACCGGCGGCGGCGGCGGGCCTGCGGTGGTGGGTGGGGCGGGCGTGCTCGACGGCGGCGGGTTGGGCGCGGCCGCCACCGTCATGCTGAACGACGCCTGCGTGCCCGTGATAAGCCAGAAGCTTGCCTGACCCTTGGCGTTCGTGACCATCGAGCCGGGGCCCGTCGGCCCGGTGTAGCCCGACACCGCCTCGCTCGTCACCGGACGCACGACGTAGCCCTTGAGCGGCGCGCCGCTCGGGCCCATGAGGGTGACGCGGTAGTCCGCCTCCACCCCTGCGGCGATCGTGGTCGGGCCGCTGACCTTGAACGACGGGAGGAAGGAGGCGGCGGCGATGTCGGCCTGCATGGCGTCCTGGACGGGACCCGCCGCGTCGGGCGAGGGCGCTGCCGCCGCCGTCAGGTCCGGCAGCTTCACGAGCGGCGCGGGCGTCGGCCAGCCGTCGCTGCTCAGGCCCGCGATGCCGGCCACGATCGGCGCCAGGGTGGCGGGCAGGCTCGCGGCGCGCGCCGGCGCCACGAGGCTCGCGCCCGCTGCGCCCGCGTACGTCGCGAGCTGCACGTGGAAGGCGCGGTCGAGGGCGGCCGGCACGCCGCGCACCTGGAGGAGGAGGCGGTCGGCGTAGCGGTGCGAGACGGTCAGGCCGGCGCCGCCGAGGTATGCGGCCAGGGCGTCGTACTGGGCCAGCGTCGGGCCGACCCGCGCCGCGGCTGCGCTCGGCGAGTAGCGCACGCCCAGCCCGGGTGCGGGTGGCAGCGGGCCGTCGCGGCGCAGGATGAGATCCACCGTCTGGACGTCAAGCGCCGGCGCGCTCGCGACGGCGCGGGCGCCGGCCTGCGGCAGGCCCAGGGTGGCTACGGGCGTCCACGGCGCCGCCTCTGCGGCGGGCGCCATGAGCCCAAGGAGGAGCGCCGGCGCGACGAGCGCGGTCAGCGCGCGGCGCGGGCCGGGCAGGCGGGCCATGCGGGCCATTGGGCATCCCTCCGCTCTCGTGCGGGAATCGCGCCCGCGGGTGTGGAACTGGGGTTCGCGTTGCCATTCGCGAACCCTCTACCCCGACGTGGGCGGGCGTGGTCGGGTCGTGTTCGCCACCGGCGGGCCGGCGCATAGGCAATCGCCAGGGCACTTGAGCGCTCCGGCGCCGCGGTCGGGGCGGGAAGGAGGGCTCGGCCGTGGAGCTGGCGCTGAGCGGGCGCAAGGCGATCGTCACGGGCGGGTCGAGCGGACTTGGCCTCGCGGCCGCGCGCGCTCTCGGGCAGGAGGGCTGCCACCTCGCGCTGTGCGCGCGCGACCCCGCCCGCCTGGAGGTGGCGCGGGCGGAGCTGCTAGACGCTGGCGCCCCCTCAGTGGAGGTGTTCGCGGCCGACATCGACGATGCAGGGGCCAGGAGCGCGATGCTCGAGCGCGCGACGGCGGCCCTCGGCGGCCTGGACGTGCTTGTCGCCAACTGCGGCAACCCGCGCGGCGGCTGGATCGACCATACCGGCGACGAGGACTTCGCGGACGCCATGCGCAAGCTCAGGGCGGTGATCGAGCTCGACCGCTTCGCCGCGCGCGCCATGGCGGAGGCGGGTGGCGGCGCCATCGTGAACGTCCTGTCGCGCACGGCCGTCGAGCCCGATCCCGAGCTGGCGCTGTCCAGCGTCGTGCGCGCGGGCCTTCTGGCCTGGGGCAAGATGCTCGCCAGCCAAGCCGGGCCGGCGGGCGTGCGCGTAGTCAGCGTCCTGCCGGGCCTCACGCGCACGACCGGCATCGAGGACCACCTTCTGTCCGCCGCGGGACGCCCAACGGGACTGTCCAGCGGCGACGTGGACGACCTGGCGGACGCCGAGGCGCGGCGCGTCGGCATCCCCCTCGGGCGCCTGGGCACGCCCGCCGCGTTCGGCCGCCTCGTCGCCTTCCTGGCGGCGCCGGCGTGCGACTACGTGAGCGGGAGCGCGGTGCGCTTCGACGGCGGCGGCGTGCGGGCGCCGTAGCCGCACGGCCGGCGCTGGCGCAGCGGTCGGGCAGGACGGCGTGGGGAGGCGGCGGGCGTGCGGACACCGGGTTGGAGCGCGGCGGGCAGGCGATGCGCAGCGCTGGAGAGCGCGCGGTCGTGAGCGACGCGTCCGGCGCCCTCGCCCGCGCGCGGGAGGGCGTGCTGCGGCACGCCGACGGCTTCCCGGGCGTGTGGACGTGGGCGGCAGAAGACCTTCGCACGGGGGCACGGGCGGCGGCGGGAGACGATGGCTGGTTTCCCACCGCGAGCGCGGCCAAGCTCCCGATCCACAGCGCCCTCGCCCTGGCCGTGTCGCGCGGCCGCGTGGCCTGGGAGGAGCCGGTCACGGTGGCGCGGGAGGCGGCCGTAGGCGGCTCCGGCGTGCTCGCCTGCCTCTCCATGCCCCTCACCCTGCCGCTCGAGGACCTGGCCGCGCTTATGCTCGTCGTGAGCGACAACACGGCCACGAACGCGGTCATCGACCGCATCGGCCTCGAGGCGATCGACGCCGCCTTCTCTGAGTTCGGACTCGCGGACGGCCTCGTCGTGCGCCGCAAGATCCAGGACGGGCCGGTGATCGGCGAGGACGTGTTCGCCCGCGCCCGGGCCGAGACGCTCCTGCGCTACCTGCGCCTTCTCGCCGACGGCCGCCTGCCCGGCGCCGAGCGCACGCTCCGGACCGCGCGCGCGCAGCAGCACCGCAGCCAGATGCCGCGGCTCCTGCCGCTCGACGGCGACGGCCCGGACGCGCTTCTCGTGGCGAACAAGCCCGGCTCGGACAGCGGCACGCGCGCCGACTTCGGCCTCGTGGAGGGGATGGGCCGCCGCTTCGCCTTCGTGATGATGGTGCGCGACTGCGCGGACCGCGGCTTCGCCTACGACCACCCGGCCGAGCGCCTGATCGGCGAGTGCTGCCGGGTCACCTTCGACGCCCTCGGTGAGGGCCGTCAGGTGCTCAGGCCTCGTGCCGGCCCGCCGCGGCCTCGGCGCTGACGTCGTCCGCGCCCTGGTCCTGCACGCCATTGCGCGAAACGGTCATGTAGGTCACGAGGGCGGCGATGGCCAGCGTGAGCGTGCCGGCCACGTACAGGCGGTCGATGCCGAGGCCGCCGATCGAGCGGGGCATGCCGAACCAGTCGGCGAACGAGGCGCCGAGGGGCCGCGTCAGGACGTAGGCGAACCAGAACGAGAAGACCGCGTTCCATGCCAGGAGTCGCCGCCCGACGAGGGGCACGGCGAAGAGCACCGCGAACAGGAGGCCCGACGCGAGAAAGCCCAGGTGGAGTGTGCGCGCACTCATGTCCCCGGTGGCCGTGCCCAGGGCGAACGTGGCCAGCACCGCGGCCCAGTAGAACAGCTCGCGCCTGGGCGTTCGGATGGAGTGGATGGAGAGCGTGCGCTCGACGGCGCTCCAGGTGATGAACACGGCGGCGAGGATGACGGCGAAGGCCGGCGAGGACACGGCGTACGGCACGCCGAGGACGATGTGCGCGACGTCGGCGACCATCGTGCCGAACACCGCCACCATCACCACCACGAGCCAGTAGAGCCACGGGATGTACCGGCGCGCCCGCATCTGGAGGGCGGTGGCGACGAAGAAGGCGACAGCGCCCGCCACCACGGCGAGGTAGCGATTGATGTCATGGACCAGCCAGTCTGACGTGGCCTCGCCCATGGCGGTCGTGAGGATCTTCGTGATCCAGAAGTAGACCGTGATCTCGGGCACCTTGGCCAGCCAGCCGGCGCCGTACGCGGGTCGCTGCACGCTTCGCCTCCATGGGCGGGGCCCCTCGGGGGCTCCTCGCCACAGGGCCGAGGCTGCCATCGGCAACCGGGAGCGGCAACGCGGGTGCCTCCCGGCCCAGGCGCTGTGCGGCGGCGAGCCGCGCTCGCCCCCTCGGCACCACGCCATCAGGTCGCATCGAAAGACCCAAAGCCGAGCGCCGTCCGGCGCGCTGCGACTCGCCGCGACGCGCGTTCGCGCTGTGCGCCGCACAAAGCCGTCCGCTGCAGCGCGTGCGCCTCACGGAAGGCTGTACCCGGATGGCCCTGCGGCTGTGTGCCGCCGCCCGGAGGCCGGGACGTCGCCGCGCTGAGCTGCCCCGTGCTCGCGCCGAGGGCCCCGGTCAGCGCGTCGAGGGTCGCAGCCGGCGGCCGATCCGGTGTCCCGTGTGGCGTCCCTGGTCGACCACCCGCTCGCCGCTGAGCCACACCCCCACGACGCCGGTCGGGGCGGTCCACGGCTGCTCGAACGTCGAGCCGTCGGCCACGGCGGCCGGGTCCAGGAGCACGAGGTCCGCCACCGCTCCCTCGACGATGCGCCCGCGCTCGGGCACCGCGAACCAGTCGGCGGGGCCGGCGGTCATGCGGCGCACGGCCTGCGCCAGGGTGAACGCGCCCATGTCCCGAACGAACGGCCCCAGGACGCGCGGGAAGGTGCCCGTCAGGCGCGGGTGGGGGTGGCCGCCCTCCCGGTAGGGCAGGCCGTCCGAGCCGATCCAGCACTGCCCGTCGGCGAGCACGCGCAGGAGGTCCCGCTCGTCCATGCTGCGCACGATCATCGAGGCCTCGAGGTGGTTCTCGAGGAGGAGGTCGGCCATCGCCTCGAACGGCTCGACGCCGCGCTCGGCGGCGATCTCGGCCAGGGTCCGGCCTTCGCCGCGCTGGCTCTGGGTGCGCGCCACGATCATGCGGTCGTAGCCGGTCTCCGCCACCATGCTCTCCCAGCCCTCGAGACCCTCCTCGCAGTCGCGGCGGATGCGCGCGCGCTCGGCCGGGTCCGCGAGGCGGGCGAGAGCCGCCAGGGGGCCGCCCTCCATCGCCCAGGGCGGAAGGTTGGCCGAGACGGACGTGCTGGAGGCCGTGTAGGGGTAGGCGTCGAGCGCGACCTCGACGCCCTCGGCCCGCGCCGCCCGCACGCGCGCGAGGCTCTCGCGCGTGCGTCCCCAGTTCGGCAGGCCGGCCGCCTTGTGGTGGGAGAGCTCGATCCGCACGCGCGCGCTGCGGCCGACGGCGAGGAACTCGTCGACGGCCGCGAGGAGGCCCGAGCCCTCGTTGCGGATGTGGCTCGCGTACACGAGGGGCCGGTCGGCGAAGCCCTCGAGCAGCGAGGCGAGCTCG
>JAKASY010000061.1 GCA_021817625.1 Bacillota bacterium
ATTACGGTCTGGCGCGCACGTGCTCGCCCAGAAGGCCCTGCACCGTCTCTAGCAGGGCGGCATGAGGATCTCGTCCTGGACTTCGATCACTGCATCCCCTCCCCGGGCGAGCGTTCCCTACATGCCGGCCTTGATGCCGGAAGCCACCAGACCGTAATTCGTGGGGTAGGTAGTGAGGAAGCCGGCGGCCATCGCGGCCTGCATGATCACAAAGGCCGCTGCGGTGAGCCCCATGGTGCCGGGGAACAGGCGATCGAGCAGGTACAGGGCCGCGATCTGCCCGACCGGTAGGCGCTGATGGTGATAACGTCCGCGCGAAGGGCTGTCGACGGGGCCGCAGCGAAGCCGATCCGACGCTCGGCCATGATCGGTCAGGGCCTGGAAGACGAACAAGCCAAGGGCAAAGGCCAGCACTGCACCGGTGACGACCTCCGCCGCCATCGTGCCGCCAAAGAGGCCGGTGCCCACGACCAGGACCAGGGCCATCAGGTCGCCGAGTGCGCACCCCGCCATGCAGTGCGTGCTGGACCGCAGGGCGCGCGGCCAAAGCGGACCCATGGCGTGTCCCGCCATGCCGCCCATGCGGCCGGCACTGTGCTGGCCATCCATCTCGCCCATGGCGGCCACATCGAGCGAAGCTGTCGCCGCATGCGCATGGATGCCGTGACCCTGCGAGGGCGGCGACGGTGGAAGAAGGGGCCGCGGCGACACCCGGTCTTTGGCCGTGCGGCCGCTGGGGTGACATAGAGGAGCGCGCCGAAGGGCCCGAAGTAGACAGCCATGAGGGGCCAGACGATGTTCATGATCGGCATTGCGCGGTTGCGGTGGCGCACAACGTCCACGACCGTCCGCCCACATCGTGCTAGCCGCGACAACCAGCAGCCACAGGTCGATGACCTTCGTCGCTGTCACCCCACCGGCGTCAAGAGCGGATCCTCCACACCTGCATTGTCCCGACCATACCGTAGGGTCACGCGCCTCGTTCGCTTCCAATGGTTGGGCAAGCTTGGCCCATGCAGTGTGCAAGGTCGCCGCAGTGGAATGTACGGGCCGCTCCAGTGCGTACGTCGTCCGCGTGTATCGCACGTGAGGGCTGGTCCTGGCACCTTGTGTGCGTCGCCCGCTCACCGACGTTAAGGAGATCTCGGTGCCACGTGGCTTAAGGCGGTTTGGCCCTCGTGCCATGACTAACCCATACGGACCCGAACGCATCCCTTTGAAGGTTGAAGCGTCGATGCCTACGTCCCGGTCAGTTCGTGCTTGAGGTAAGCGTACACACCATCGAATATCGTTCGGCTTCGCGCAATCGCCTCTTGGTCGTCGGCACAGATCATGCGAATGCCCCTGCAGACCATATCGAGCCCTTCCGCGGCGGGCTCGAGGGGCGCCTCCTGGACGATATCGGCTTCGTCGATGATACGAGCGAGCCGGCCCAAGGCCGGGTCCTCGAGCCGGTAATCGGACACAAAGGTGTGAAAGGTGCAGTGCCCGCGCCGGTGCGACAGTCGAGCCCCCGGCATGTCAAACGTAATCCCGGTCTCCGGTCCTGGCGGATCTGAGCCTTCGGGTATAAACACGAACTCGGGCGCCGAGTCGACAAACCGGGCGATCAGCCAGGCGGTGGCCATCCGGTCCACACCGATGTTTTCACGCGTCACCCAGCGCACGGGCTCACTCTCCCCGGCGTGCTTGGAGCGCCTCGTATACCTTCTGGCCCAGGGAGCAGTCAAAGTGGTCCCGGCGTCGCGCCTGCTGAAACCGGCGTGCGACGTTCTCCAACGCCGGTGACGGCTCCTGCAGTTCGTCCCACAGAGGACGGTACTCCTGTTCGCTGGCCGCCTGGAACCGACTGATCAGGTCCGCCTCTTGGCCAGGCATGGTGCCCTCGGCCTGCCATACCATGGCGGTCCCGCCGGCTTCATGCACCTCGCCGGCAAGCCATTGAAATTGTTCGACCGCCCATGGCGTCGCGGGTAGAACCCAGATGGAATCGTGCACGAGGAGGGCGCCGAGGCTCTTAAGCTTCCGCCAGACGTGGACTCGATTGGCGCTGGGTACGGCCGGAATCTGATAGTGCAAGAGCACCCACACGCGCAACCGTCGCCCTCCTCCGCGGCTAGAGGCGTCGCTCTAAGGCTAGTCGCCGTCTTGTCAGAAGGAAAGTCGCACCTTACCGTCGTAACCGCCGTTACAGTCGTCCGGGGGTGGTTACATGATCGTTCGCGAGTATTATCAGCGTGGCGCCCCGGATCCGGTGCTCGACCTCGAACTGGTGCTCACCCTGGCCCGGCGACACGTGCAACAGGCGCTGCAGGTGACCGGGGTTGACGAGACCGGCGGGGAGGCGCGCGTGTATTACATCGACACCAGCTTGGTCCTCAAGGTTCAGCGGCCCCAGCAGCTGCGATCTTGGACCAGCCTGGAGAAGGAGGTGCGCTTTCTCGAGGCGATCGCCGAAGAGGACCCGGACCTGCCGGTGCCGCGCGTACGCGGCCACGGCCGCGATGGCAGCGTCGAGTATACCTGCATGACCCGCATGGACGGTGACGCCGCCGTGCGGACGCCGATCCCAGCCGGCGCGCGGGCCGAGACCCTGCGGGCCCTGGGGCGGGTGATTCGGCGCGTGCACGCGCTCGACCAGCGGCGTCTCATGGCCAGCGGCCTGTTTCCCGAGGAGTACACGGCGGCAGACCTGCGCCAGTCCATGGCCGAGCGCCTGCGCAGCCTCGCCGCGCATCTCACTGAGCACGGAGCGGTCTGGCCCCTTGCCCTGGACCCGGACGGACTGTGCGAGCGCGCCGCCGCTCGCGTGCCCGACGACGTAGAGGGAGTGGCGCTTCACACCAACCCGGGCCCCACCCACACCTTTGTCGACCCATCCTCCGGTCGCCTGACCGGCCTGATCGATTTCGGCGACGCCTACATCGGTCACCCGGCGTTCGACCTGTGGCAGTGGGGCGATCCGGACGACCGGGCCGCAGTGCTCGCCGGCTACGTGGAGGCAGGCGCGCCTCCTGTCTGGTTCTGGCCGGTGTGGGAGGTGGTCGAGGCCGTTGCCGACCTCGTCGCGCTGGTGCGAGACCGTCCGCACCAGGAGAGGGCGACCGCCCACCTGCGCGCGCTGGTCGCACGATGGTAGGCCGCGGCGGTGGCTAGCACACCGTGCGCCATCCGCCTTTCTGCCGTGGGCAAGGTATTCCAGGGGGTGGAGCTTTCCCTGCGCGGCACCAAGCTGGAGGCACAGGGCCCGGCCCTGTGGTTACGCAACCTTGGCCGTCTGACCCGCCTCACGGCCTCGCCAGAGCCGCCCGTGAGGGCGCTATGCGAAGTCAGCCTTGACGTGAAGGCGGGCGAGATTTTGGGCGTGCTCGGCCCGAACGGCTCCGGCAAGACCACGCTCGTCAAGATCGTGGCCGGCCTGCTTCGGCCGAGCGAAGGCAGCGGCGAGGTAGCCGGCGCCAGCCTCGACCGGCCACACGAGGTGCGCCGGCGCGTCTCCTACGTCTCCACGACGGGCTGGATGGGCCTCGAGTGGGCGCTCACCGCCGAAGAGAACGTGCGCTTCTTCGGCGTCCTCTGCGGCCTGTCCCGGAAGCGGGCGCGCGAGCGCGCGCAGGAGGCACTCGTTGACGTGGGCCTGTGGCCGGACAGGGCCAAGATGGTGTCGCAGCTCTCAAACGGCATGCGCCAGCGCGTGATCCTGGCGCGCGCGCTCCTCCTACGCACGCCCGTCGTCCTGCTTGACGAGCCGACGGTCGGTCTCGACCCCATCCATCGCGACGACATGCTCGCCCTGGTCCGCAGCCTGGTGCGGGAGCGGGGCCAGACGGTCGTCCTCGTTGACCACCAGGCCGACGCGATCGAGGGTGTGATCGATCGCGCCCTCGTGCTCGGGGGAGGCCGCGCGCGCATGATCGGCCCGCCGAGCGAGCTCGCGGCCCGGCTCGGCGGTGTACGCGTCGTCGACCTGCTCACCCGCAACGCCGGCGAACCCCGCGGCCCCGTTCCTGCGGGCGTGCTCGGCGTGGAGCGTACGGCGCGGCCGGGGTCGCTTTCGCTTACCCACTGGCGCCTCCTCGTCGTCGCTGACCCAGGCGTACTCGAGGAGGTCCTCACCTGGGCGATGTCCGCGGGCGGGGAGGTCGTCGAGGTGACCGAGCGCGCCCCAGGCCTCGCCGACATTGTCGCCGGTCGCCTCGAGCCCGCAGGAGCGCTCGTCGGATGACCCCTACCCCGCCAGCGGCCGAGCGCCTGCGGGGTACCGCTGGCGTGCTCCGGCGCGAGATCCCGACCCTGTGGGCGTTCGGTCTGCGCGAGTACCGGATCTGGCAGTCCTACCGGGTGAACCAGGTACTCTGGCTGGTCAACATCTTCGTCACGACGCTGCTCTTCTTCCTCATGGGCCAGATGATCAAGGGCAGGGCCGCTCTCATGGGGGCGGCGTACGGCACGAACTACATGTCGTTCGTGGTCGTGGCGATCGCCCTCAACACCTTCGTGTTCACCAACCTGTCCGACCCCTATACCCGCATCGCCCGCAGCTACTTCAACGGCACCATGGATCTTCTGCTTCTGAGCCCGATGTCGGTGTACACGCCCCTCATCGGCTTCATGACCAAGTCGATCCTGGACGACTACCCGCGCCTGTTTATCGTCGGCGCCTTCGGCATGCTCCTGTTCGGCGCGGCGTTCCGCTTCCAGCACTCCCTCCTCGCCATCGGATTCACCGTGCTCGTGCTGACCGCGGCCTTTGGCATCGGCATGATCAGCGCCAGCTCCTTCTATCTCCTGAACATCAAACAGGGGACGGAGCCTGTGCGCTTCCTCGTGCAACAGCTGCTCGCGACGCTCCTGGCCGGCAGCTACTACCCAGTGACCGTGCTGCCGAGACCCCTCCAGTGGGTGGCGTGCCTCATCCCGCACACGTACGCCTTCGACGCCATCCGCCGACTCATGGATCCGGGGGCACGCCTCGGCCTGCCGGTGCTGCCGATCCAGCAGGTTCTGCCCTGGCCGCCGCTCGTGACCGACGCGGTCGCCCTGGGTGCGATGTGCCTTATCCTCGTGCCGCTCGGGGTCGCCCTCTACGGTCGGGGCATCGAGAGGGCGCGCCGGGAGGGGACGCTCACGCGATGGCAGTAGTCGACGTGACGGGCGTCAGCAAGCGCTACGGCGGGCGCCAGGGGGTGTACGCCCTCGAACGAGTCGACCTGCGCCTCGAGGAGGGGACGGTCCTCGGCCTGCTCGGCCCGAACGGCGCCGGCAAGACAACCCTGATCAAGATCCTGGCCGGACTGCTCGCGCCGGACGAGGGCGGCGGCACGGTGCTCGGCTACGACCTCCTGCGCCAAGCCCGGGAGATCCGGGCCGCGATCAGCCTGGTCGCGCCAACCGCGGACGTGGGTACCGACAACAACCTCACCGTACGCCAGAATCTCGTGTTCTGGGCACCGGTGTATGGCCTCTACGGCCGCACCGCGCGCAGGCGCATCGACGAACTCCTCGCACGCCTGGATCTGGTCGAGAAGGCGGATGCCTGGCCAATGCACATCAGCGCCGGCCAGCGCCAGCGCCTAGCGCTCGCGCGCTCGCTGCTCGCCGAGAACGCTCTCGTCTTTCTCGACGAGCCCACCAACAAGCTCGACGCCGAGGGCGTCCGCTCCGTGCACGGGCTGATCGCCGACCTGAACACGCGCCACGGCGTGACAGTGGTGCTGACCACCCATGTCATGGACGAGGCGGAGGAACTCTGCTCGGAGATCCTCTTCCTGGCCGAAGGACATGTGCGCCAGCACCTGCCGACCGGCGCCGTCCTGCGCTCGCTCGGCGTGGTTCGGCCGATCCGCCTCCTGCTCGAAGCCGGACCGGATAGTCCGTTCGCGCCGCCGGCGGCCGCGAGCATCGAAGGCGCGGAGCGTGTCGAGTGGGGGCTCGGGGCAGCCCCGGGAGAGGTGCGCCTCACGATCTTCACGCGCGACAGCCAGTGCACGACGCCCGCGCTTCTGCGCTGGGTGTTCGCCTCCGGCCATCGCCTCAGGCGCATGGAGACGGAGCGTCCCACCCTTGAGGACGCGTTCCGTGTCCTCGCGCAGGCCGAGGGGGTCGTGTCGCCATAGCCGACACCCACTCCCACGAACACCAGCCTCGCGACACGGCTGGGTTCGCGCGAGCAGCCGCAGCAGCCGCCTGGCTCGAGTACAAGGCCCTTCGCGTCTACCCCTCGGGCCTGTGGCTTGCCTGCGCGCAGGAGCTCACCACCGTTGGGGTCTGGTACTTCGTGGCTCGCTTTCTTAGCGGCGCTGCGGACGGCGCCGTCTCTCAGTACGGGGGCAACTACCTGGCGTATGTACTGGTCGGCGTGCTCCTCAACCAGGTGGGCCTGACAGCGCTCCTGGCCCCCGCCAAGACCATCTCGAACGCGTTCTGGGACAAGCGCCTGGAGACCTACCGCTTGGCCGTTCAGGGCATATGGGCGAACGTCGTCGGACGCCTGGCCTGGCAGGTGATGTTCTCGACCGTTCTCCAGGTCGCGGCGGCAGTGTTCCTCGTGGCGTTCGGCGGCCTCCACCTGACCAGCGCGGTCGACTGGCCGATGGCCATCCTGGTCTGGCTCCTGATGGTGCTGGCCAACGCAGGGCTCGGCCTCATGGGCGCCAGCCTTTTCTTCCTGCTGGAGGTCAAGAACGGCCAAGATCCGGTGACCTGGACGTACCAGTACCTGGTCCAAATCGTAACCGGGCTCTACGTGCCGGTGGTGGTTCTGCCGAGCTGGCTCCGCGCGCTCGGACAGGTGCTGCCACAGACCTACACGTTCTCCGCCATGCGGCTCATCGTGCTCACTGGCGCCCGCGGCGCAACAGTCGATGGGGACGTGATCGGGCTGCTCATAGCGGCGGTCGTGACCAGCGGTGCCGGCTGGCTCATGCTCCACTGGGCGCTCGCGCGGACCGAGCGCCTGGCCGGGCTGGGCGTCACCGTCTAGCAGGCCGTCGCTGGCGCAGGCTCATCGTGAGCCGCTCGCGGCCAGCACCGTGCCGGCAGAGGGCCAGACGGCTGGCGCCGCGGCGATCGGCGCCGTGCTCGAGAGCGTCACGGCAAGTGGCGCTCCCTGGATCACCTTGGTGGAGAGGGATGGGGCAGTGGCATCCCCACCTGCCGGTATGGCGTGAATACGCCGCGTGGTGTTGTCGTACGGGAATCCCGACGGCAGGAGAGTCACCGTGCTGCGGGCGCTGCTCAGTCCATCCGCACTACCGATCCACCCTGCCTTCGCCTCTGGTGCGCATGTCGGTCGGGCTCAAGAGTGAGGATGGTGCAACATGAAGGCCTCGACCGGTCGAGGTGAGCGGCAGGTCGGCCAATGCGCTGAGTCCCGCGGTTGGGAAGCTGCAGACCGGCATGTTCGCGGGCCGTCAGGGCGTTCACTCCTCACCGTGACCGGTCTGCGACCGCAACCGTCTCACGTGTGGAAGCAAGCCCGCGTCACCGTGGTGGCGAGGAGGTGTGAAATGGCCGCGAGTCGTCATGGTCAGGGACCGCGCCCCACCCTCACACACCGATTCTCCTTCTGGGCGACCACGCCGACAGGGTGGTGGGCTGTGGGCCTGGCGGCTGCGTCGATCGTGCTTATCCCAAGTTGGAGACTGATGGGCACGGTAGGCGCCATACCGGGTCTGGCCCGCGGCTTTGCCGGCGGTCTCGTCGCGCTTGTGGCGATGACCGGGCAGAGGGAACGGTCGATCACGGTCGTTGCCAGCCTGGTGCCGTTCTCGTTCGCGGTCGTCTTCGCGCTGGCCGAGCTGATCGTCGGTCACTCCTAGTGGGACCGCATGCTCACCGGTGGTTGCTGCGCGGAACGGCGAAGGACGAGGGCCCTTGCCGCGCCTGGTCCAGTGAAACGGGATTGTACCAGCGTTGATCCGATCGAGGTACGCTACGATCCGCTTGGCAGTCGAAAGGGGCGGAAGCGGTCGATCAAGCAGCCCAGTGTGCTCGAACCCGCGTGCCCCCTGTACTGGTGCTCTCTCGGCCCGCCGAACCCGGCGAACGTCGTGGCACGGGCGGACCCGTCCGCGCCGTGACGTCAGAAGAGCGGGCGACGCGCCGGGGACCATCATGGCGAACGCCATGACAGGGTGCCTTGACGCAATCCAATGAGCACGGCCTGAGCACTGCGGCTCCCCGGCGCCCGACGAGCACTCCGGCTGACCTCATCGCCGACCATGACCAAACCCTCTTCAGGTGCGGCCTCGCCCATGCCATTGGGTATAAGGAGGCGCCACCCGGTGAGCACAAGAGTGAGCCTGCTTCGGGTGGCACCAACGATACCGAGGCCGCAAACCCCGGGTGCGATTGGAACTGAAGACGGGACTTGAACCCGTGACCTCCTGCCTACCATGACCACGTTCGGTCGATCAGCGAAAGTCGGGCAAGGCGAGGAATGGCTCTGTGGAGCGGTTTCGGACGAGGACGACAATCAGCAACGGCGGCCCAG